>JAAZBR010000055.1 GCA_012513735.1 Clostridiales bacterium
ACGCCTGCAGCCACAATATCCTGCACAAAAGAAGCGTGAAAACATTGACCTCCCTGTACAAGTCCGCCTTTTTCACCCTGCAGGCCGACCGCTGTTGTGAAACCGGCCGCTACTTCCGAAGTCGGGATGAGATGGCGCGGGCAGTGGATGGTTAGGACCGGCAGGTGCTGGAGGCCATCATCCATCCTGCCGTGATTGATGAAAATACGTTTGATGAATATGCAGGCTTGCTGCTGGCCTGGGCCGGCAAGCTCATCCTCAGGCACGGGCGGCGCTGAGGGGAGCAATCCGCCCGGATGAACCGCAGGAAATACAAAGATGAGAGAAGGAGGCGAAAAGGGCATGAAACTGTTCCTGCTGCTGACCGACCTCCTCATTCTGATCGGATACGGCGTGTATGCCCTGCTCACCTTCCAGGGGTTTTCGGGCATCCTGGTGGTGCTGCTGTTCTTTTTTGCCGTCCGAGTGCTGGCGCTGTCGGTGCACCCCGCCTTTTCCTTCATCAACCTGGCGCTGCTCTACTTCCTCTTGCCCTTTAGGCCCCTCATTCTGGTGCTGGCCTATCTGTTTTACACAGCCTTGTATATTTACATGGACCGGCGGGAGGGCCAGCAGCGGCTGCTGACGCGGGAGAACACGAAGCTTCAGATTGAGCAAAAGAACAGCCTGCGCTACCAGTTCATGAAGGAGAACTACGAGAGCCAGGCGGCCATCACCGCGCGGCTGGAGGAGCGGCGGGCCATCGCCCAGCAAATCCACGACCTGCTGGGGCATAGCCTGACCGCCGCCACCCTGCAATTGGAGGCGGCCTCGGAACTGGTGGACAAGGAACCCGAGCGCGCCAAGGGCATGATGCAAAGCGCAGCCGGCCAATTGCGCGAGGGCATCGCCCAGGTGCGCGAAGCCGTGCACCAGATGCGGGCGGAGGTTCCGGCGCTGAAGCTGGCGGAGCTGCAGGCGCTGCTGGACCGCTTCCGCCTGGACAGCGGGCTGGTCATCCGCTTCACCGAGGAAGGGCAGATGGATGACCTCCCGAACAGCCACTGGCAGGTGTTTCTGGGCAACGCCCGGGAGGCGCTGACCAACGTCATCCGCCACGCCGGGGCGACGGAGGCTGTGGTTTCCCTCAAGGTGCTGCCCGGCATGGCGCGGCTGGAGGTTTCCGATAATGGCCATGGCTGTGAGAATATCGTGGAGGGCATGGGGCTTTCGGGCATGCGGGAGCGCGCCCGGGAGCAGGGCGGCAGCCTGATTGTGAGAAGCGAAGGGGGCCTGCAGGTGATTACCCTGCTGCCCAGGAAGGAGCTGAAGGATGATTAAGGTCGCGGTCGTGGATGATGACGCCCTCATCCGGGAATCCCTGGGCATCCTGCTGGAGGGCAAGGAGGGCATCCGCATCGTCGGCTTCGGGGAGCACGGGCTGGACGCCCTCCACCTGGCCCCGCAGTGCGACGTGATGCTGCTGGATTTGCGCATGCCGGTGAAGGGCGGGCTGGAGGTGCTGGCGGAAGTCGCGGCGCACACCCGGGTGCTGGTGCTGACCACCTTTGATGACGATGAAGAGATTGTCAAAGCCCTGCGCGCCGGCGCCCATGGCTACCTGCTCAAAAGCGCCAAGCCCGCCGCCATCGTCCAGGCCATCGCGCAGC
>JAAZBR010000056.1 GCA_012513735.1 Clostridiales bacterium
ATTGGCCTGCCATGATGGCCATTGCCGGTGAAACGGCAGCCAACCTGAACGCCAGCACCAAAAAGTAAACGGCATACGCTGCGCAGGGGATGGGGCATGGCCCTTTCTCCTGCGCATTCTCTGTGCCCTGCCGGCAGTCAAAGGGGCTGTTTGATACTGATTCCAAACTTTAATGCATCGTCGCGCTGGCGCTTTTGATGCTATTAAAGTTTTACATTAGTATGACGCCGGGTACAACAACAAGGGAGTTTGGGACGTTGGCAAACCCCGTTCTCCCGTTCATCTCATGAAATGAGGATTGCATGAAGCCGAATGCTGGACGCTGGCCCTTTGCGCTGACCGTGCTGGTGCTGCTGGTGCTGATTCTGGGGCCCCTGGTCATGATCTTTGCCCGCGCTGTGATGCCGGAGGGGGCGTTGGATCTGGGCTATGCCCTGCGTACCATCGCCCAGGAGGACAATCTGCGCGCCGTGTTGAACTCGCTGGTGCTGGCGCTGTGCGTGGTGCTGCTCAGCAGCGTCATCGCCCTGCCCCTTGCCTGGCTACTGGCGCGCACCGATATTGGCCGGCACCGGTGGCTGGATGTGGTGCTGATGATTCCCTTCATGACGCCGCCCTATATTGCCAGCATGGGCTGGATTCTGTTTATGCAGAAGCGTGGCCTGTTTCAGCAGTTGTTTCCGTTTACCGGGGCCTGGTCGCAGCAGTTTTTCTCTTTTTTCGGCCTGGTGTTGGTGATGAGCCTGCACATCTTCCCCTTCATGATGACGGTGATGAAAAACGCCATCCGCAATGTGCCGGCTTCTGTGGAGGAAAGTGGGGCCGTTTTCGGCGCCGGCGCCGGGGTGCGGATGCGCCGCATTCTGATGCCCCTGCTGACGGGCAACTATGCGGTGGGTTGCTTGCTGGTGTTTGTCAAAACGCTGTCTGAATACGGTACCCCGGCCACTTTGGGACGCCGCATCGGCTTTGATGTATTCACCACCTATATTCACCGCTACGCCACCACCGCGCCTGTGGATTTTAGCCGGGCGGCCAGCCTGTCTGCCGTGCTGGTGGGCATCTGTATGCTGGCCTGGCTGCTGCAGACCCGGGTGACCGCCCGCCACACCTACCCGCTGGTGGGGGGAAAAGGCGCCAGGCGAAAAATCGTGCGCCTGAACCGCAGCCAGCGGACCCTGTCCTGGGGATATGTGACGCTTGTGCTGCTGGTGTCCATCGGTGTGCCTTATTTCAGCACCCTGGCTACCTCGCTGATCCGGCTGCGGGGCTACGGGCTGGCGGCGGGCAATTTTACATTCCAGCACTATATCGACCTGTTCACTGCCAACATCAAGGGCACCCAGGCGCTGCGCAACTCCATGGTGCTGGCGGTGGTGTCGGCCTCCCTGGCCGCCATTCTGGGCACTGCGGTAATTTTGCTGGGCCGTGCCCGTAGCCGCCGCACGGCCCGGGCGGTGGAGGGCTTGGCGCTGCTGCCCCAGATGCTGCCCAGCATTGTGCTGGTGATCGGCATGATCCTGTTCTGGAATGGCATCTACCAACTGTTTCCGCTGTACAACACTCCTGGTATCATGGTGGTGGCCTATGTGGCGTTGTTTCTACCATATACTGTGCAGTATGTGGGCAGCGCCTATGGCCAGGTGGGGCAAGGCTTGGCCCAGGCCGGGCGGGTACTGGGCGGCACCCCTTATTATGTGCTGGGGCGGATCACTTTGCCGTTGATTGCGCCCGGCATCCTGAGCGGCTGGATGATGACCTTCATCATCGCCTTTCGCGAACTGGTGACGGCCTCTCTGATTGCACCGCCCAATTTCCTGGTGGTCTCCACCTACATCATGCGGGAATTTGAACAGGGCAGCGTGTCCATGGGCATGGCCATGGCGGTGCTGTGTGTGCTGATCAGCACCGGCTCGCTGTTGATTGTCAACTGGCTGTCAGCCAAGGGTCGCCCTGACCAGAGTGCCTAGGCACAAGGACGGCGAGCGCAAGCAACAGGCCCCGAAGTGTTGATTTCGGGGCCTGTTGCTATCCATACTATTGTGTTGTGAGCTCATTGCAGACCAAATCCCCGCGGGTACAGCACGGTATTCACATCAGGCATGTTGTTTTCGTCCAGCCCGTAGAGGGTGACCGGCAGTTTCCCTCGGGCTGTCGCCGCGCCGAACAGCACGTCCATGGCGGCGGGCAGGGAGGGCCCGAAGGCCATCTGCTGGTTTTCATAGGCGGCTTTTGACATGCCCGTGGGGTTGTAGATCGCCATCAGCGCCGGGGCTGCGGTCAGCAGGGCAGCGTCCTGGGGCAACAACGTGCTGATGGCACACCAGGGAATGCCCCTTGATGCCAGCAGATCGCCGGTTGCTTTGGGCAGGTCGGCTTGCCAGTGTCCGGGCTGCAACTGCTCCGCGTTGCCGATCCGGGAGATGACCACGGCGAAATCGGCCGACTGGATCAGGGCAGTTAAGTCATCTTCTACAGCACTTTGTCCATTGTATATGTAGCTGCTGATGGCAACAGGGGGCAGCTTGCCCTCCCTCATCAGCCGCTCCATGCCGAAGCGCAGGGCGGTGGCTTCAGCTTCGCAGGTCACCACCAGCAGCACTTGCTGTCCCTTCCTGAGCCGCATGGGCACGATGCCTTCACCCCGCAGCAGCGTGACGGTGCTGGCCGTCAGCGCACGTTCCTTTGCCTTGTGTTCCGCACTGCCCACCACCCTGCGGGCCTCCTTCAGCCGCTGATCCAGGGGCCGGGCATCCATGGGCGGCAGCGTGGCCTTCAGCGCCAGGATGCGCCTAAGGGAGGCATCAATGGCCGCCTCTGCCAGCCGCCCGTCCGCCACGGCCTCCTCCACCTCCCAAAGGGCATCCTCCAACTTCTGCATGTCGCCGGGGCTACAGATTTCTAGGGGCATCAGCGCCATATCCACCCCCACCTCAAAGGCGCGCACAAGGGCTTCCCCCACACCAAAGTACTTGGCAATGGCGTCCATATTCAGGGCATCGGTGAAGATGACCCCCTTAAACCCCATGCGGTCCCGCAGCACATCGGTCAGGATGGCACGGGACAGCGTGGCGGGCAGGATAACCTGCTCATTCGTGGCCAGGGAGCGTGCGGTGGTGCTGTCCAGGGCCGGGTATTGAATGTGGGCGGTCATCACTGCGGGCAGGCCGGCATTGATGGCCATTTGGAAAGGAAGAAGGTCGGTTGCTTGGATAGCTTCCAGGTTCTTATCAACACGGGGCAGCGTCCCATGGGAGTCCGTCAGTGTATCCCCATGACCCGGGAAGTGTTTGACCACCGAGATGACGCCTGCATCCTGTAAGCCCCGTGCCAAAGCCAGGCCCATCCGGGCAGCCGCCTGGGGGTTCTCGCCGAAGGAGCGGGTGTTGATCACCGGATTCAGGGGATTGCTGCTCACATCCATATCCGGCGCAAAATCCATGTTGATGCCAAGTGCATGCAACTCTGTGCCAATGATCCGGCCGGCCTGGCGGGCGTTGTCCGGGATGCCGACGGCCCCCAAAGCCATATTGCCCGGCAGACAGGTGCCTTCGCCCAGGCGGTTGATGCGCCCGCCCTCCTGATCGATGGCCATCAGCATTTGTGGCGCACCGGTGCCGGTGACAGCCCGCTGCAGGGCATCTACCAGTGCAAGGGTGGTGGCGGTATCAGGGGTGTTGGGGGCAAAGAGCACCATGCCGCCCGGCTGAACGCGCTGCAGCCATTCTTCCACCTGCTCGTTCATCCGAGTGAAGGCAGGAAAATCAAGAACTTCCTCCGGAGTCTGTCCATCCGCCGGCGACCATCGGCGTACGTTCAGCATCAGCTTCTGCGTGATTTTGCGCCGCAGGTTCCACTTTGTGTAGTCTTCCCCGGCCATGCTTACCTCCTTCTGCAGTGCCTGCCAGCGTTCACAACCAGTGGGACAGCACACGGCTCCCCTGAGCATTCAAGCATCCTTCTCTACGGACTGCCCTATTATACCCATTCCAAACGGTAACATATCGTCGCGCTGGTGTTTTTGCCCCACTGCTATGTCGGCTGTTCGGTCGGTGTAGCGCTGCTATGCCTCCCTCATCTGCTCCTTGCGGTGGAGCAAAAAACCACACTGTTTTGGATGCGTTACCATTTTACATGAGTATTATACGGTTTCGCGCGCCCTTGGGATATGGGATGAAGCTGTTTTTGGCTTCATTCCGGTCAACCAGGCGGGCATACAAAAAAGGCCCCGATGGACGGGCCACCGGGGCTGGATTTCATTGAACGGGAGGGACTACTTGACGCGGTTCAGGGTCACGGGGGCGTTGCCGCCCACGGTAAACGTCAACTTGTCGCCCTCCAACTTGAACTCAGTCGTTTCCTCAGTGGCTTGATCGCCCATCTTGGTGCTGACGGTCAGCTTGTTGCCATCCACCTTGTAGGTCAGCACAGGGGCATCTGCCTTCATGGCCTCGGCCTGCTCAGCAGGTACGCCCGCCTTCTTGGCCATCTCCACCACCAGTTCCGCGCTGGTTTTGCCGCCGATCAGGGTTTCGATCCTGCCGTCGGCGGTGAACTCCATCACCACATCTTTGGTGGCATCCGCACCCAGCATCTGGTCAAGCTCGCTGGCAGCCATCTGCTTTGTTAGTTCAGGGGAACTCCACTTGCCCACAATCGACGCCTTGCTGCCGTTGCCGCAAGCGGTCAGCAGCAAAGCTGCCGCCACCACCAAAAGTGCCAGGGATACCAGTTTCTTGTTTTTCATGCTCCTTCTCCTGCGTGTGATTTCGGACTGATGTTGTTAACATCAAGCACATAATAATAACACACATTTGTAATATATCAACCTGCACCTGGAGGTTTGGTAAAACAATTTGATTTTTTTACAATCGGCGGTCAGCAGTTCCCATTGACAGCATGGTGGGGTCCCCGGCAAGGTTAGACTCAGGCTTCGGATGTCGGCAGCAGCTTCTCAAAGGCCACGCGCAGCGGGTCTCCAGCTATGCCGAAGTAAAGGACTTCACCGCACAGGGTGTAGCTGCGCCTCGCAAGAAAGCGGCGCATCACCACATTGCCTCGATGGGTATCGGTGCGCAGGCTGCTTATGCCTTGCTGACGGCAGGTTTCCTCCAGGTTTTGCAGCAGCAGATCAGCCGCTCCCTGATGGCGGAAGCGGTCGGACGCAGCAAAACGATGTAGCGCACCATAGGGCGTACCTTCGGTCAGCCAACCGGTTCCACCGGAGGCAGACTGAGTGTCCAGCTTCTGATAGAAAGGATCCGGCCCGAAGATCAACACCCCCACCGCGGCCAACTCGCCATCAGCCTCCATGACATGGCAGGTACCCTGCTCAATGTCCTGGGCTAGTACATGGGGCTGGGGATAGCCATCCTGCCACTGGTCTATGCCCAGCGTGGCCATGAAGGCCCGCGCCTCCTGGATCAGCGCCACAATCTCCTTCAAATCTTCTGGTCCTGCCCTTCTAAACCGAAGCATGTTTATCCCCCTCGCTATGATGGCGCCATCATACCATGGTGTTTGCCCGTTTCTCTGCTTTGACAATGTTTTTTTGCCCATTTCTTGTACCCTCACCTATCTTTGCCCCGGGTGGGGGCGTATACTACCGCTGAGGAGGTGATACCCCCGTGAAAAGCCAGGCGCCCATTGGCGTATTTGACAGCGGTCTGGGCGGGCTGAGCGTGCTCCGGCAGATGTGCGGGCAGCTACCGCATGAACATTTCATCTACTACGG
This sequence comes from Clostridiales bacterium, assembly GCA_012513735.1. Taxonomy (GTDB): domain Bacteria; phylum Bacillota; class Clostridia; order Christensenellales; family Aristaeellaceae; genus UBA1038. The sequence goes on from JAAZBR010000056.1 coordinate 5,735, forward strand.
TGACACGCTGCATGCGCCCTATGGCGTTCGCCCAACTGAAGAAATTCTGCGGCTAAGCCTGGATGCGGCGGATCAGCTTGTGCGGCAAGGCATCAAAGCGTTGGTCATCGCCTGTAATACGGCAACCGGTGTCGCGCTGGACAGCCTGCAGCAGCGGCTGGATATTCCCGTGATCGGCATACAGCCTGCACTGGAGGCTGCGCAGGCCGTCAGGGGTGAGGGGGAGATCCTTGTGCTGGCAACTCCCGCCACCTTGAAGACGGAGCGGTACGCCCGGCTATTAAAACAGCATGGCGATCATGTCATCAGCCTGCCTGCGCCCGGGCTGATGGAGTTTGTGGAGCGGGAGGAGCTGTCCGGCCCCGGCCTCTCCGCCTTTTTGGATCAGCTTCTAACGCCTGTGGCCGGTCAGAAGATTGATGTGGTGGTGCTGGGTTGCACCCACTATCCCTTCCTGTCGGCTGCCCTTGGCCACCGCTTTCCTGACGCCAGGCTGATGGATGACAGCCCTCGGGTGACCGCCGCCCTGCGGGAGGCGCTGCAGGCCCGCGGCCAGTTGAACACCCAGGCAGGGGAGGGGAGGGTGGTGCTTTCCTCCTCCGGGGGTGAGCAGGCCGTGCAGCGGATGCGTCGGCTGCTGGAAGTCGGATAATTTGCAGGAAGATGAATATAATAAGAAAGAAGCGCTCCTGCATCAGAAGCCTGCGATCTG
>JAAZBR010000057.1 GCA_012513735.1 Clostridiales bacterium
ATGCCCGATGTGGTCGTGATGACCGGCGACATGCTGGGCGGAGATATGAATGCCGCGCAGCTGCAGGATTATATCGCTCAGATGGTAAAGCCCCTGGAAGATGCCCAGGTGCCGTGGCTTATTACCTATGGAAACCATGATGAAGACGCAAAGATGGCGTTGGAAGAGGGATGGAACAAGATCAAGCAGCTGGAGCTGTATCGCTCCTTCAAATACAACATCAACAAGCCCAGCATGTCCGGTGTGGAAGGCTTTGACCCCAACGGGAAAAACACCCATGCTGTGGGCGACATGTATGAGCTGGTTTATGATCATGCCGGGACGAAGCCGATTTACAATATCTGGGCGCTGGACTCCAACCGCTATGATGTGAGCGGCGCCAATATCGGCGGGTATGACTGGATTCGGTATGGGCAGATCGCCTGGTATTACAACACCTCCAAGGAGCTGGAAGACAAGTACGGCAAGCTCAATTCCCTGATGTTCTTCCACATCCCCACCCCCGAGTGGCGCGACCTGGCGGGCAACGCCCTGGGCTTTAAGGCCACCGGCAACCGCTATGAAGGCGAAGCTCCTGCCAAGATCAACAGCGGCATGTTCGCCGCCGCCCTGGAGCGGGGCGATGTGCGGGGCATGTTTGTGGGCCACGAGCACATCAACGACTATGTTGGCAACTACTACGGCATCCAGTTGGGCTATGACGCCAACGTGGGCTACCAGACCTACGGCATGGGCGGCGAAAACAACCACATGCTGCGTGGCGTCCGCGTGTTCGAGCTGGATCAGAAGAACCTGAGCACCTTCACCACCCGCATGGTATATGCCAGCGATCTGGGCATTGTGCCCCAGGATTAATACACAAACAACCTGTACCTAAACCTAAGACGCGGCGCCCGGGTTTCTCCGGGCGCCGCATATGTGTTCATGACCTCGCAGGGTGATGGATATCAGGGCCTCAGTTAGGCAGAAACAGCGCGGTGAGGATCATGTCCAAACCACTTGCAAAGAAAGAAGCGGCCACCAGCACCGACACAGCCAGCGTGGGTACCCAGGGGTTCACAATCAGCAGCACGCCGGTTGCGATCAGCAACAGGTTGAGCATTAGGCTCAGGATGCCGGCCGTCCGGTCCAGGGCGCGGATCAAGCGTACCTGGCCCAGCCCCCGTATCGCCTCTGCCAGGAACCACAGGCCTACCAGCCAGGCCAGCGCTGCGCTGAGCACAGCCGGCCAGAAGATGCACAGCAATCCCACAATCACCAGCAGCACGCCCAGCGCCAGGGCTCCCTTGGCCTTCCAGGTGGTGACTTCCTTGATGCGCAGATAGGCCACGATGGCGAAGATGCCCCGGGCCACGGCTACAATGCCTACCATCAGCGTGAGGGCAGTGAAGGTGGCCGCAGGGCGGCTGACGGCGAAGTATCCGCCCACAATCAGCGTGATACCCAGCAGCACCAGCAGCAGGCGGGTCCAGAAGGTGTTTTTGTGGGTATCCTTGGCAGGTGTCATGGTGTGCTCCTTCATTTCATATAGAATGCTGTTGATGTGCGATAGACGTATCCAATACTGCTTTTATGCATCCGGGCAGCCGGTGAGACGGGAAAACCGGCGTCCTCTTCTACCCGGCAGCAGGCCTGCCCAGGGCATTCGCCGCCCGGTCCAGCACCCCGGCATCCGCCCCACTGCCCTGGGCGAAGTCCGGCTTGCCGCCGCCCCGGCCCCCCGCCTGGCGCAGCAGCGCCGCCATGTCGTGGGTCAATTCCTGGCTGCGGGCGAACAGCAGCAGGCAGCCTTGCTCCCGAGGGGCCGCCAGCAGCGCGATCACCCGGGGCTGCCGGGTCAGCCGGGCGGCCAGCGTCCGCAGGCCTTCGGCGTCCAAAGCCTGCTCATAGGAGGTGACCAGCCGGGCGCCGTCCTCCAGCGGGCGGGCCTTTATAAGCAGCGCCTCTGCCTGCATGTCAGCCATCTGTCCCTGCAGGGCCTGTAACCTTTGGCGCAGCTCCGCCTGCTCTCCCTGCAGGCGCTCTACTGCCGGGGCCAACAGATCCGCCGGCGCGCTCAGCATCGCGCCCGCCTGGCGGGCATTCTCGTATATCCCCTGGTAGTGTTGCAGCGCCCGCATGCCGCACACAAAGCTGACCCGCATTTTGCCCCGGGCGGGCTGGGTGTCCAGCAGCTTTACCAGGCCAATCTGCCCGGTGCTGCTGGGATGGGTGCCGCCGCAGGCCACCATCTCATAGTCGCCCGCCGCCACCACCCGCACGTGGCTGTCCACGGTGGGATCCTTGCGCAGGGGGAGTTCTGCCATTTCCTGTTCGTTAGGAAACCAGGCCCGCATGGGGGCATCCTGCTGGATGCGCCGGTTGGCCAGAGCCTCCACCTCCGCCATTTGCGCCTCCGTCAGGCGCAGGACGCCCTCCGGCATGGTGACGTCAATGGTGTTGAAAGCCTGGCCGATGTGCAGCCCATGGGTGAACCCGCCAAAAAGCTGGTGCAGGCAGCCGGCCAGGATATGTTCCCCCGCATGCTGCTGCATGTGGTCAAAGCGGCGCGCCCAGTCGATGCGTCCTGTCACCGCAGCGTCCGGGGGCAGCATGCCGTCCACCCGGTGCCACACCACGCCCTGGTCGTCCACGGTCACATCGGTCACGGCCAGAGTGTGCCCTTCCCAGGTCAGCGTGCCCGTGTCGAAGGGCTGGCCGCCTGAGGTGGGGTAGAAGGCGCTCTGATCCAGGGCTACCCAGTGCTCACCCTTCTCGACTCGGCTTTGGGTGATCCGGGCTTCAAAATCCGTCAGGTAGGCGTTATCATAGTACAAGCGCTCGGTCATGGACATATCCTTTCCCGCTGGGGCAATGGTTGACCGAAGCATAGCACAGCCTTGTCTTGCGCGCAATTCATGCCCTGTGGTAGACTTTGCCCAGCAAGCTGTCGGAGGGAAGTATGTCGGGCGATATCATTCTGGGGCTTCTAATCCCCTTTATCGGCACCACCCTGGGGGCGGCCATGGTCTTCCTGATGAAGGGGGAAATCCGCCCGTCCATTCAAAAGACGCTGGTGGGCTTTGCCGCAGGTGTCATGATGGCGGCCTCTGTTTGGTCGCTGCTGCTTCCCGCTATCGACAAGTCGGAGGAGCTGGGCCTGCCCGGCTGGCTGCCGCCTGCGGTGGGCTTTCTGCTGGGCATGGGCTTTTTGATGCTGCTGGATACCATTATTCCCCACCTGCACCGCAATGCCGAGCAGCCCGAGGGCCCCAGTACCAACGCCAAGAAAAGCACCATGCTGATGCTGGCTGTGACCCTGCACAACATCCCGGAGGGCATTGCCGTGGGTGTGGTGTATGCCGGGTTGGCCGCCGGGCAGGCAGGCATCTCCTATTCAGCGGCGCTGGCGCTGTCGCTGGGCATTGCCATACAAAACTTTCCTGAAGGGGCTATCATCAGCATGCCGCTGCGCTCTGTAGGCTACAGCAAGGTCAAGGCCTTTGCCATGGGCAGCTTGTCGGGCATTGTGGAGCCGATCGCCGCCTTTATCACCGTGCTGCTGGCCCACATCATGATCCCGGTGCTGCCCTACCTGCTGGCCTTTGCCGCCGGCGCCATGATCTATGTCTGCGTGGAGGAGCTGATTCCCGAGCTCCAGGAAGGCAGCCACTCCAACATCGGCGTCATCGGCGTGGCGCTGGGGTTTACCGTGATGATGATCCTGGACGTGGCGCTGGGATAACCTGTCGATAGACCGCGTTTTACGCCGGAAGGGCATCGGCCATCCGCCTCCCGTTTCACTTGCTGAGACCCTGTGGTGCTGCTTTGGCGGTGCCTTTTTCATGTCCGAAGCCGATTTGTATCAGGCGTGCATTGCGTTGTAATAAGGACGGCTGGATTTCTATCGCAGCCTGTCTCCGCTTTTCCCGGGAATTTTACATACCGCCCACCAAAGATTTTACATCCTCCTTTTATGCTTTTAATGAACCCCAATTATCTACAGGGAAACATGAAAGGAAGAACATCATGAAAAAACTCACCGCTCTGTTGCTGGCAGCCCTGATGCTGTTCAGCGTCGCCTCCGCCCTGGCTACCGACGCCGCCCCCAAGGCCAAGTACGTCTTCTTCTTTATCGGCGATGGCATGGGCGCTCCCCAGACCACCGCTACCCGTTACTACCTGGGCACCCAGGAGAACCCCGACAGCGCCTATCCCGTGCCCGCCAAGCTGGTGTTTGACGATTTCAAATCCACCGGCCTGATGACCACCTACGATGCCAGCAGCTTTGCTCCTGACAGCGCCAGCACCGCCAGCTCCATGGCCTCCGGCGCCAAGACCCTCAGCGGCGTCATCAACTATGACGTCAACAAGGAAAAGCAGTTCAAGATGGTCAGCGAGTATGCCAAGGAAGCCGGCATGAAGGTGGGCGTTATTTCCAGCGTGTCCCTCGATCACGCCACCCCCGCTGCCTTCTACGCCAAGGTGCCCAGCCGCGGCCAGTATTATGATATCTCCGTGCAGGGCCTGACCGGCACCACCCTGGACTTCCTGGGCGGCGGCGGCTTCAAGCGGCCCGACGGCGAAAAGGACAAGCCCGCCAAGAACCTGTTCGAGATTGCTAAGGAGAACGGCTGGAACTTCGTCAACGACAACGAAGGCATCCGCGCTATCAACGCCGAGAGCGGCCGCACCCTGGCTATCGTGCCGGATAAGGGTGACAGCGACTCCATGCAGTATGAAATCGACCGCCTGGCCAAGGTTGCCGCAGGCGAAGACAGCGTCAGCCTGGCCGAGATGACCGCGGCCGCTATCCGCAACCTGGACAACGACAAGGGCTTCTTCCTGATGGTTGAAGGCGGCAAGATCGACTGGACCTGCCACGCCAACGACGCCACCACCGCCATCTATGACACCCTGGCTCTGAACGACGCTGTCAAGGAAGCGCTGAACTTTGCCGAAAAACATCCTGAGGAGACCCTGATCGTTGTCACCGGCGACCATGAGACCGGCGGCCTGACCATCGGCTTTGCCACCACTGCCTATGAGACCCACTTCAACTACCTGCAGAACCAGAAGATCTCCTTCGTGAAGTTTGACGAGAAGATCAAAAAGATGCGCGAGGACAAGACCAGCTTTGAAGACGCCATGGCCATCGTGACCGCCGACTTCGGCCTGACCCTGGAAGAGGGCAAGGACCTGACCCTGACCGCTGACGAGCGCACCGCCCTGCAGAATGCCTATGAGCTGAGCATGCTGCCCAAGGACCAGCGCATCATCGGCGAGAAGGAAGACTTCCTGTATGGCGGCTACGAGCCCTTCAGCATGTCCATCACCCATACCCTCAACAACAAGGCCGGCCTGGCCTACACCAGCTATGCCCATACCGGCCTGATGCTGCCCGTGTACGCCACCGGCGCCGGCGCTGCCAACTTCGGCGGCTCCTACGACAACACCGACATCTTCCACGGCTTCATGAACGCCATGGGCCTGACGGCGGATGCCGAGATCCCCACCCTATCCAGCGCCAAGTAATACCTTTCAACTGACCCATATGCGGGCGCCCCCGGGCGCCCGCATATGTTATGCTAAGCTTGCCTAATCCATCAACACCCCAGGAGGTACCATGTCCAAGAAGATGAACCTGATTTTTGTGCTGGTGGCGGCCCTGCTGACGGTGGGCATGATGTTGCTGCCCGATGCATCGCCCAACTCGGAAGCCACCGGTATCCCGCGGGAGAAGGTACGGGTGGTGGCGGTGGACAACTCCATGCTGGATCCGCTGGGCATTGTCTACTCCGGTGTGCAGCAGTGCCAGGCGGAGATTCTGACCGGCCCCCATAAGGGTGAGATTGTGCCGGCGGCCAATTTCCTCAACAGCGACCTGGAAAAGGACAAGCTGTACCGGGAGGGTGACCGGGCGGTGGCCATGGTACACCATCGAGGGGAGGTGCTGTCCATTACCCTGGTCGACCTGGACCGCATGCCCACCATGGGCTGGATCTTTGTGGGCTATATGGTGCTGCTGGTGGTGTTTGCGGGTCTGTCCGGCGTGCGTGCACTGGTCAGCCTGCTGGCCAGCGCCGTGATGATGTGGAAGGTGTACATCCCCTTGCTGTTGTGGGGCGCTCCTCCTATTCCCAGCGCTCTGCTGATGGTGCTGGTGCTGACCTGCATTATCGATTTTTCCGTGGCCGGCTTCACCAAACTGGCGGTGTCCGCCATCATCGGCAGCCTGCTGGGTACGCTGGTGACACTGCTGCTCAGCCTGCTGTTTTCCCAGATGCTGCGGCTGGACGGCACCACGCTGCCCTTTTTGGTACCGCTGCTCAGCCAGACCAGCCTGCAGCTGGACATACGCTCGGTATACCTGGCCATGACCTTCATTGGAGCCTCCGGCGCCCTGACCGACCTGGGCATGGACATCGCCGCAAGCTGCAACGAGGTGCAGGTGCATGCCCCCAGTATTTCCGGGCGGGAGCTGCGCCGCGCGGGCATCAGCGTGGGCAAGACGGTGATCGGCACCATGACCACCACGCTGGTGATGGCCTATTCGGGCAACTTTCTCACCATGCTGATGTATTACCAGGGCCAGGGCACGCCCCTGATCGATATTTTCAGCTATCGCTTTGTGGCGGCCGAGCTGATGAGCGTGCTGGTGGGCGCCTTCGGCCTGCTGGGTGTGGCCCCGCTGACTGCCTGGGTGTGTGGGTGGCTGTTCCCCCGGTGGAAGGGCGGTACACATGTCCTTCCGGAAGCTTAGCCCGTGAAAAAGCGTCCGAAAGGGCGCTTTTTGATGAGCTGCGGACGCATTGTGCCCCCCTGCCTAATTTGGTACAATACGTTTGGCGGCGGGCCCAGGCTGCGCCGCAGAAAGAGGAAAGTATGCCCTCTCTTGTCAGCACCCTTGTGCGCAGCCAGATCAAGCTGCTGC
>JAAZBR010000058.1 GCA_012513735.1 Clostridiales bacterium
CCATTATGCGGTTTGACCTGCTACACCCTGCTGACCAGTTGGTGATGATCATGCAGCGCATATACCAATACGGCCTGACCACCACCTCGGGAGGCAACCTGTCCATCAAGGATGAGAACGGCGATATCTGGATCACGCCCACCGGCATCGACAAGGGCAGCCTGCAGCCTGCGGACATGATTCAGGTGAAGCCCGACGGGCAGATCATTGGCATTCACAAACCTTCGGTGGAGCTACCCTTTCATACCAACATCTACCGCCTGCGGCCCGACCTGAATGCCATTGTGCACGCCCATCCACCCGCCATGATCGCCTTCAGCCTGGCCCGGCAGATCCCCAACGTGAAGCTGATGCCCGATGTGGCGCTGGTGTGCGGCAATGTGGGCATGGCGGACTATGCGGTGCCCGGCAGCCAGAAGCTGGGAGAAAACTTGGCCGAAACCTTTGTCAAGGGCCACAATGCCGTGATGATGGAAAACCACGGGTGCGTGGTGGGCGCGGCCGACCTGTTCAGCGCCTTCAAGCTGTTTGAAACGCTAGTTTTCTCCGGCAAGCTGGAGATGGATGCCAAGAAGCTGGGCGAGCCGCGGGAGTTGGATGCCGCGCAGTTGGAGGCTTTCCGGCAGCCCCGCTACGCTGCGATGGATGAGTTTATCCCCACCCGCTTTTCCAGCGAGGAGCGGGCCGCCCGCCGGGATATGTGCCGTTTTATCCACCGGTCCTACGATCAGCGGCTGTTCACCAGCACCCAGGGCACTTTCTCCCAGCGCCTGGGGAATAATGGCAGCTTTGTGATCACCCCCTACAACAAGGACCGCAAGTACATGCAGCCTGAGGACCTGGTGCTGATCAAGAACGGCATGGTGGAGGCGGGCAAAACTCCCAGTCGTTCCGTGCTGCTGCACGAGGCCATCTACCAGGCGCATCCCGATGTGGGGTCGGTGATCATTGCCCACCCGCCGGCCATCATGGCTTTTGCGGTGACCGACGCGGAGTTTGACAGCCGCCTGATCCCCGAAAGCTATATCAGCCTGCGGGATGTAAAGAAGCTGCCCTACTTCTCCTCCAAAACAAATATTGAGGGCACCGTGGCCGCCTTCAGCCGCAAGACACCTGTGCTCATCATCGAAAACGAATGCGTGCTGGTGACCGGCAAGAACCTGCTCAACGCCTTTGACCGCCTGGAGGTGCTGGAGTACAGCGCCCGCGCACTGATTGACACCGGCGACATCGGCCCGGTGGTCAAGATCGACGACAGTGAGGTGGCCGAGATCGAAGAGGCTTTTCACATGAACGACTGAGTCATTGCGTCAGTTATCCCGGAGCGCAGGAACCCCGCAGACACGCGGGGTTCCTGCATTGTTTTGCCTTGTTTCCTGTTGATTTTCAAGCGCTGAAACTGTTGCCGTTCAACGGCTGTGCGTGCTATACTGAAAGCCATTGAAATAGCCTGCGCTGATCGCGGAAGATGCGGCAGCGCGCTGGCTGCCCTGCACTTCGCACGATGCGGGAGGACTGCATCTTTAAGGATGGCAACCGCCATAGGAGGATGACATGTCGGATAGACGGCGCAGCATACAAAAGGGATATGAATACGCCAGAGAGGTCTATGCGGACCTTGGTGTGGACACGGAGCAGGCCATACAGGCGGCAGATGTCATTCCTGTTTCCATGCACTGCTGGCAGGGTGATGACGTGACCGGCTTCGATGGCACGGGCAGCCTGACCGGGGGCATCGCCACCACCGGCAACTATCCCGGCCGCGCCCGCAACCTGCAGGAGCTGCAGGCCGATATTCTGGCCGCTCTCAGGCTGGTGCCCGGCCGCAGCAAGCTGAACCTCCACGCCAGCTATGCCGTGAAAAACGGCCGTCAGGTGGACCGGGATGCCTACACCCTGCGGGAGTTTCAGCCCTGGCTGGACTTTGCGGCGGAAAACGGGCTGGGACTGGATTTCAACCCTACCTACTTCTCTCATCCCATGATGGATGGGGATCTGTCCCTGTCCAGCCCGGACCCTGTCAAACGCCGGTTTTGGGTGGAGCATGGCAAGCGCTGCCGCGAGATCGCCCAGGGCTTTGCCCAGGCGCTGGAACAGCCCAGCGTGGTCAACTTCTGGATGCCCGACGGCACCAAGGATACCTGTGTGAACACAGTCGCCTACCGGGAGCGGATGACCCGCTCGCTGGACGAGATTTTTGCTGACCGTTCTGGTATGGATATCGCCCCCTGCGTGCTGGAGAGCAAGCTGTTTGGCATGGGGGTGGAGAGCTTCACCGTGGTCAGCAGCGAATATTCGCTGGGTTATGCCCAGAGCCGGGGCATTTTACCCTGCCTGGACACGGGTCACTACCACCCCACCGAGATGGTCAGCGCCAAGCTGAGTGCCGTGCTGGCCTTCCACCACAAGCTGCTGCTGCACATCAGCCGCCCCGTGCGCTGGGACAGCGACCATGTGGTGGCGCTGGATGACGAGCTGCAGCGCATCATGGATGAGATCATCTGGAACGATTACCAGAGTCGCGTATACATTGGGCTGGATTTCTTTGACGCCTCCATCAACCGCGTCGCGGCCTGGGCTATCGGCATGCGCAACGCCCGCAAGGCGTTGCTGTCCGCCTTCCTGGCGCCCGCTAAGGCCCTGCGTCAGGCGGAGGAGGCGGGGGATTATACTGGCCGCCTGGCCCTGCTGGAGGAGCGGCGCACTTTGCCCCTGGGCGCTGTATGGAACCATTACTGCCAAAGCAAGGGTATCCCCGAGGATGGCGCCTGGCTGCAGCAGGTCAGGGACTACGAGCGGGCCACGCTGGGGGTCCGCGCATGACGCAGCAGGCACACAGCACCCGGACCCTGGGGCGGGAGACCGTTGCCCCCGTGCTGCAGGTAGAGCATATCAGCAAGCTGTTCCCCGGTATCAAGGCGCTGGATGATGTGCATTTCGATCTGCGCCCGGGCGAGATTCATGCGTTGGTGGGCGAAAACGGTGCCGGAAAAAGCACGCTGATCAAGGTGCTGACGGGGGTGCATCAGCCCGACGGCGGCCGCATTTTGATGGACGGCAAACCCGTTGTGATGACTGATCCCCTGGTGGCCCGCCGCCACGGTATTGCGGCAATTTACCAGCACCTGGCGGCCTATCCCCACCTGAGCGTGGCCGAGAACATCTTTATGTGCAACGAACAGAGGCAGGGCAAAGGCCCCTTTATCAGTTGGCGCACCACCCACCGCCGGGCTGAAGAATTGTTACGATCCCTGGGCTCCACCATATCCCCCGGCGAGCTGATGGGGGCCTTGTCGGTGGCCCAGCAGCAGATTGCGGAAATCGCCAAGGCCCTGTCCCAGGAGGCCAGGGTGCTGATCATGGATGAGCCCACAGCCGCCCTTTCCCGCCGGGAAAGCGAGGAACTGTACAACATCGTGCGCCGCCTGCGGGATCAGGGCACGGCCATTATTCTGATTTCCCACCGGCTTGAAGATACCTTCACGTTGGCTGACCGGGTCAGCGTGCTGCGTGATGGACGCTCCATCGGCACCTGGCAGGTGGAGGAGGTGACCGCAGATACATTGGTCAGCCACATGGTGGGCCGAAGCATCGACCAATACTATCCCAACAAAAGCAGCCAGGTGGGGGAAGAGCTGCTGCGGGTGGAGGGGCTCAGCCGCACGGGCTTTTTCGGAGATATCAGCTTCAGCCTGCATGCCGGGGAAATACTGGGCCTGACCGGGCTGGTGGGGGCCGGGCGCACCGAGGTGGTGGAGGCGCTGTGCGGCGTTACCTGCCCCGACACCGGCCAAATTTATCTGAAAGGGCATCCGGTCACTATCCATTCGCCACATGATGCCCTGAAACAGGGCATCAGCCTGCTGCCAGAGGATAGGCAGAAGCAGGGGCTGTTGCTGCCCTGGTCTATCCAGCACAACATCACGCTGCTGCGGCTGGACCAGCACCTGAAAGGGGGCCTGCTCAGCTATCCCTCCGAGTGCAAGGTGGGGGAAGAGTATGTGCGGCTGCTGTCCATCAAGGCGCAGACACCCCAAGAGCCGGTCGAATCCCTTTCGGGGGGCAACCAGCAGAAGGTGGTCATTGCCAAGTTGCTGACGGCTGATGCCCGCATTCTCATTATGGATGAGCCTACCAAGGGTGTGGATGTGGGCAGCAAGGCGGCCATCTACCAGATCATGGTGGATTTGGCGGCCCAGGGGTACGGCATTCTAATGGTATCCTCTGAAATGCCCGAGGTGCTGAACCTGTGCGACCGCGCGCTGGTGATGCGCAGCGGGCGCATTTCTGCCATGCTGCGCCGGCAGGAGTTTACGCCTGAGAAGCTGCTGTCCGCTGCGCTGCCGCTGAGTGCCGAGCGGAAGGGGGAGGAGGTGCTCCATGGCTGAGAAAAAACAGGGCAGATCGCCCATGGTGATGCTGCTCAAGCACCGGGAAATCGGCCTGGCGCTGATTTTGGTGGCGCTTTTTGTACTGGTGGGCCTGCGGAACCCGGCCTTCGCCACCTTGAGTAACGCGCTGTTCATCCTGGAGGATACCAGTATCATGATCGTTCTGGCCATCGGCATGCTGTGCGTGCTGCTGGTGGGTTCCATTGACATTTCCATTTCGGCCATTATGGCCTTTTCTGCTATGACTGCGGGTATTGTGATGAAGGGCAGTCTGAACCAGGCATCGGTGCAGCAGATGGTGGACGGCGTCATGCAGTCGGTCACCGTGCGCCAGGGGACGCCGCTGATCTGGCTTATATTGATCGGCATCGGCGTAGGTGCTGCCTGCGGACTGGTGAACGGCGTCATCATCTCCTATGGCAAGGTGCTGTCTATCGTGGCGACGTTGGGTATGCAGTACATTATCTACGGGCTCAGCCACGTTATCAGCGATGGGCAGGCAGTGTACCGCAAGGATATGCCGGATGCGTTCTACCAGTTTTCCCGCACATCTCTGTTGGGGCTGAATGCCAAGGTGTGGATCATGCTGGCGGTGTTTCTGCTGTTGTGGGTGCTGGTGACCTACACACGGCCGGGACGCCGCCTATACGCAGTGGGCTCCAACCCCGAGGCTGCGCAGATGAGCGGCATTGACGCCCGGCGTTCCACGTTGCTGGCCCATGTCATCATGGGGGCGCTGGCTGGGCTGGCCGGGCTGTTGTACGCCTCCCGTGATACCAAAATCACCCAGGACATGGCCATGGGGTACGAGATGTATGTTATTGCCGCCTGTGTCATCGGCGGTGTGTCGGTGTCGGGGGGCTCAGGAAAGATCACGGGCGTGGTGCTGGGCGCACTCACCATCGGTGTCATCAACAACGGTCTGACCATGATGCGGCTGACCGGCAACTCCGAGTTCTGGAAAAAGGCTATCCAGGGCGCGCTGATTCTGGTATCGGTCATTATGAACGTGCTGATCCAGCGGGCCCATACACAGCAGATACTGCGCAGGAGGAACATTTGATGACTGGCGCTCAGAAACCCACGGGCCGCATTCCCGGTTTCCTGCGCCGCCGCGAATGGCTGCTGGCGGTGCTGATTGTGATCGTCTACTTCGTTTTCAACAGTCAACTGCCGGAAAGCTACACCGTGGTGAACCTGCTCAATCAGTCCCGGGTATACATGGTGGATGTGGGCTTCATGGCGGTAGGCATGCTGATGGTGCTGATTCTGGGGGATATTGATATCTCGGTGGCCTCCATTGCCGCGCTGGCTTCCACCGTGATGGCGGTGACCTACAACGCGGGCCAGGGGTTGCCCTTTTTGGTGTCCGTGGGGCTGATGCTGCTTGTGGGTCTGGTCTGCGGGCTGATCAACGGCCTGCTGGTGACCCGCTTTCACGAGTTGTTTCCCATGATCATCACCCTGGCCACCCAGACCTTGTACCGGGGCATCGCCTACATTATCCTGAAGGATCAGTCCGCCGGCTCCTTTCCAAGCTGGTTTTCCAAGGACCTGGGCTATGGTTCCGTCCGCATTCTGGGGGTCGAAGTCCCCCTGATGCTGATTTGCATTTTAGCCGTTTTCCCCCTATACTATCTATGGATACATCGCACGGCCCCGGGGCGCAGAATGTTCGCGGCCGGCACGAACATCACGGCCAGCCGTTATTCGGGCGTACGTACCGATCGCCTGAAAATGACGGCCTTCGTATTCAACGGGGTCATGGCGGCAGTGGCAGGCATTTTCCTGTGCTCCCGCACCGGCTCGGTGAAGTACACCATTGCCGCCGGCTTTGAGATGCAGGCCATTGCGGTCGCCATTTTGGGCGGCGCGTCCACTTCGGGCGGTCGGGGCAGCGTGGTGGGCCTTCTGTTGGCCCTGGTGCTGATGACGGCGCTGAAGAATGGCCTGATGCTGCTGTACAACGATGCCTTTATCCTCAACCTGTCCATCGGCCTGATGCTGATTCTGATCGTGCTGGTGCCTAACCTGTGGAACATGTACCGCAGCATGCGCACACTTCGCCGCCAGCGGTTGGCGATCAGCAAGTCCTGAATCCGATCCCTGCAAGCCACGGCTTGTCAGAATATAAAAAAGGAGATCATCGTATGAAGAAAACACTATCCCTGCTGTTGGCCGCAGCCCTGTTGTTCACCCTGACCGCTGCTGTTGTGCAGGCTGAAGATGCCATCAGCATCGGCGTTGTCTACAAGCAGAGCGGCAACCCCTTCTTTGAAGCCGGCGTCAAGGGCTTTGAGGAAGCTAAGGGCGAACTGGGCTTTACCTTTGAGCACAATGGCCCGGCCGATTCCTCCAACGAAGGCCAGATCCAGATCATCGAAGGCTACATCCAGAAGGGTGTGGACGCCATTGCTATTTCCGCCAACGATGCGGCGGGCGTTGTCAGCGTTCTGCAGTCTGCCAAGGAAAAGGGCATCAAGGTGGTGTCCTGGGACAGCAAGGTCAATGCGGAAGGCCGCGACCTGAACATTGACCCCAGCGTAGCCCAGAACATCGGTCGCGTGCAGATTGAGGAGATCGCCAAGCAGATCGGCGGCGAAGGCCAGATTGCCATTCTGTCCGCCGGCGCCACCATGGACAACCAGAATACCTGGATCAGCTACATGAAGGAAGAGCTCAAGAAGCCTGAGTACGCCAAGATCGAGCTGGTCACCACCGTGTACGGCGATGACCTGACCGACAAGTCCTACCAGGAAATGCAAGGCTTGATCAACTCCTACCCCGACCTGAAGGGCGTCATCTCTCCCACCACCGTGGGCATTGCGGCGGCGGCCACCTGCATCAAGGACAACGGCCTCACCGGCAAGATCAAGCTGACCGGTCTGGGCCTGCCCAGCGAGATGGCAGACTACATCAAGGACGGCACCTGCGAGGCCATGTTCCTGTGGAACCCCATTGATCTGGGCTACACGGCGGCCTATGCCAGCGTTGCACTGGTCAAGGGCACCATCACCGGCGCTGCGGGCGAAAGCTTTGAGGCCGGCCGCCTGGGCAAGAAGGAGATCATGGATGCCGGCGACGGCGGCACCTTCACGCTGGTAGGCGACCCCTTCCGCTTCACTGCAGAAAACATTGATGACTGGAAGGACGTGTACTGATTCTGCGGATGCCTGATCGTTTTCCCCGGCAGGACGGGCCAATTATCTTACCAGTTTGATACGTTGTAACAACTGGCGCACGGGCGGATAAACCGCCCGTGCGCCCACGAGGATGACATGGATTTCTTTGAACAGCATGGGCAAAAGCTGGCGGCATTCAGCCGCCTAAGCGGCGTTTTGGGGGCAAGGGCCGACTATGTGCAGGGCGGGGGCGGCAATACCTCGGTCAAATTGGACAACCGGCTGATGGCCATCAAGGCGTCCGGCTTCATGCTGTCCGATATCACGCCGCGGCAGGCCTACGCAGTGCTGGACTATGAGCAGCTGCGTCGCTTCTACCTGGAACAGGATCCCCGAGATTTGCAGGATGTGGAAGCCATGGGCAGCGCCGAAGCCAAGGCCAGCACTCTCGGCATCGAGGGGCTGTCTGCGCTGCGGCCTTCGGTGGAAGCCGGCTTTCACTCTCTGTTGGACGGCTTTGTGGCGCACACCCACAGCGTGTGGGGTAACCTGGCCGCCTGCAGCGGCGAGGCGGGGGCCATTTTGCAGGAAGTGTTGAAAGGGGCGAACTACGGCTATGCCCTGGTGCCCTATGTGGATCCGGGCGCACGGCTGACCTTTGAAATCCGGGATGCCCTGCGCAGGGCGCAGCAGAAGGGGGAAAGGCAGCCGGCGGTGCTGCTGATGCAGAACCACGGGCCCATTGTGCACCACGACGACCCGGATGCATGCCTGCGCATCCACGAGGACATGAACCTGCGCATTGCCAGCCACCTGGGCCTGCGCTTTGAAGATTTTCCCCAGGCGCGCATTGAGCAGGACGGCGCCGAGGGCTGGCGCTCGGCCACTCCCTGGCTGTGGAAGCTTCTGTGCGGCAACCGCTACCCGGACAGTCTGCTGCTCAACGAGCCCCTGTACCCCGATCAAATGGTGTTTTTCCGCAATACTTTGGGGGAGAAGATGACCATCGACCGGGCCACCGGGCATGTGCACTATGCCCTACCCCGCCAAAGCGCCCAGACCCTGGAGGAGACGCTGTGCGCCGTGCTCTTCATCCATGAGACCCTGGCGCGCCTCAACCTGCCGCTGGTTGCCATGGGCCAGGAGGCACAGCAGTTCATCAACGGCTGGGAGAGCGAGAAATACAGAAAAAGCCTGTCGGAGGGATCGCGATGACCAATACCGCAAAACACGCCCAAACCGTTGACCTGTTGGCCTTCGACCTGGGCGCATCCAACGGCCGGGGCATCCTGGGCCATTTTGATGGGGAACGCATCGCGCTGACCAGCGCCGGCCATTTTGAAAACAACTTCATTCCCGACGGAGAGCTGGGCTATTGGGATCTTCAGCATATCCTGGGCCAGATGAAGCTGTGTTTCCAGAAGGCCAAGGCCCTGGGCCATGCGCCTGCCTGCTTTGGCATCGACACCTGGGGGGTGGACTATGGCCTGCTGGACGCGGAGGGGCAGTTGATTGAAAACCCCCGTGCCTATCGGGTGGCCACCGACCGGGAGATGGAGGCCGCTTGGCAGAAGATCAGCAAGCGGCGGTTGTTTGAACTCAGCGGCATTGCTGCGCTGAACTTCAACACCGTGTACCAGCTGTACCGCCGGGTGCTGGCAAATGATCCTGCTCTGCAGAAGGCACGTACGCTGCTGTTAACGCCCGATCTTTTGGGGTATCTTCTTACCGGGGAGAAAAGCAGCGAGTACACCATGGCCACTACCACCGGCCTGCTGGATGTGCATACCAAGCAGTGGAGCACGGAGATCATGGAAGCGCTGTCTATTCCCCAGGGGATTTTTACGCAGATCGACCGGGCGGGCACCCTGCGCGGCAGGATGACGCAGCAGGTTGCCAATGCCTTGGGCATCGATCCTGTGCCCTTTGCGGCGGTGGGCACCCATGACACGGCCTCTGCGGTGGCTGCCATTCCCGGC
>JAAZBR010000059.1 GCA_012513735.1 Clostridiales bacterium
TGGTGAGGGCGGCCATGCCGGCGGTCTCCGTGCGCAAAATCCGGGGCCCCAGCGTCAGGGGACGGGCAGCCAGCAAGTTGATCTCATCGGGCGCAATACCCCCTTCCGGGCCGATGACCAGCGCGATGTCATCAGGCGCCTCCTCAATGGCTTCCGCCATGGGCTGACCCCCTTCCTCCCAGGGCACCAATGCCAGACCGTGGCTGGGCAGGCGCTGGCAGAGCGCCTCAAAAGAAAGGCAATTCTCCACCCGGGGGATGACGGATCGGCCGCTTTGTACCGCCGCCTCCCGGGCGATGCGCCGCCAGCGGGACAGCTTGCTGCCGGCCCCTTCCCAGCGGGCAACGCAGCGGCTGAACAGGCAGGGTACGATGCGCACGGCCCCCAACTCGCTGCATTTTTGCACAAGAAAATCCATCCGGTCGCCCTTGGCCAGCCCCTGATAGAGGGTCACCTGGGTGCGGGGCTCTCCGCTGGGCAATTCCCTCACTAGCCGCGCACTGACCTGGTCGCCCTGCACCTGCAGGCGGGCCTCCCAGCGCCTGCCTTCGCTGGCCACAGCCAGCAGATCCCCGGGCTGCATGCGCAGCGAGCGCAGCACGTGGCGGGCATCCTCCGCATTGAGCTGTGCTATATCGTCCCGGGGTGGGTCGGTAAAGAAGCTTTGCATCAGCCTGTCACCGGCCGACGCCAGGCCATGGCCACCCATTCGCCCCGCACCCGCTCCTCCACAAGCTGCCAGCCTCCGTTCAGCAGCGCATAGCGCACATCCTGGGCTCTGTCCTTGATAATGCCCGAGCAGACGAACAGCCCCCCCGGCTGCAGCACCTGCCACATGGATGCCTGCAGCAGAATAATCACATCGGCCAGTATGTTGGCCACCCCCAGCGCAAACTGCCCCTCCACCCCCTGCAGCAGGTCACCCTGGCGCACATCCACCTGGGCCATCAAGCCGTTTTGCACCACGTTTTCCCGGGCGGTGCGCACAGCCACCGGATCAATGTCGATGGCCACTACAGGCTGTGCGCCCAGACACGCCGCCGCAATGGCCAGAATGCCCGAGCCCGTGCCCACATCCAACACCGGGCCTCCCTTGTACAGGGCTTCCATCATCTCTACGCACAGGGCGGTGGTTTCATGGGTGCCGGTGCCAAAGGCCATGCCCGGATCCAGGTCGATGACCAGGTCATCCGCCTTGGACTGATACTCCTCCCAGGTGGGACGGATCACGATCCGCCGGCCCAGACGCAGGGGTTTGTAAAAGCGCTTCCATTGCTCGGCCCAGTCCGAATCCTGCACGTTGTCCAGGGAAAGCCGCAGCCCTCCCAGCTCAAAACCCGCCAGGGCGGGCAGATGATACAGGTGCTCCTGAAGGCCGACCAGGTCGGCCTCCTGGGGGAACCAGGCCTTGACTGTGACCTCCTTGGGAAAGGTGTCGATCAGGGAGGCGTCCACCAGTTCCCACTGAGCGGCAGGCCGGGCAGGATCCGGCATATCGGCCCGATCCATGATCTGGGTGCCCTTGGCGCCCCATTGCATCAGGGCTTCGCTGACGATATCGGCACCCTGCGGGTTGGTGGTCACGGTTGCTTCCAACCAGTCCATGTTTCTCTCCTAACGGCGGATAATGTCATCGCGCAGACGGTACAGGGTAGCCCCCCGGCCCTTCTTGCAGAAAGCGTCCACAAACCATTCGATGGGCTTGACCGCACCAAACTGCACATAGCCGTAGCGGACCCCGCCCCGGGTTTCACCCTTCATGTTGGAGTCCGTCCAGGTAACGCTGTCGGTCGCCTGATCGTAGTCCTGTATAAACACCAGGCTATGGGCGCCCACGCCATAGTAATACTGGGCCGACATCTGAAAAAAGTCGCCCCGCCTGACCTGGCGCATGAACGCCAGCGCCTTCTGCCAGTTCTCCTCACGGCTCAGCTCAGTGTTATAGTAGAAGCTGTGAGCCGTATAGAAGGGATTGCCCTGTTCGGGCGCAATGTCCTCCCAAGCAATGCCATAGCTATAGGGCTTGGATTCCTTGGCAGGTAAATTATTGGGGATCACCAGCGGCACATCGGGATACGCCGCCATACGAAAATCATCCCGGTTCTTGCGGAACAGATGCACAGTGAAGTTCTTGCACACGTAAATATCCCCCGCGCTGTTGGCGGGTTGGGCACGTCCCCTGGCCTTGTGGTACAGTTCCTCCGCCAGGGCAATCATGCGGTCGATCAGCTCCTGCCGAGCGGCAGGATCGTCAACCGGGGCGGGGGTGGCCGCTGGTACCACCAAAATGGCGGGATCCTGGGTGGCCACCAAAGGGGGCTGGTCCTCGGCAGGCACAGGAGAGGCCGTCGCCTCCACGGGGAACAGGCTGACCTCCTCCTCCGAAGGGGCGGACAGGCCGGCAGACTGCCCTGCCAAAAGGAGGGCGAACACAACAACCAGGGACAAAAAGCGCTTCATAAGGCTCCGATTCTTTGCGGTCACGCTGAACGATTGGGAAATGCACAACCCACCGATCTTTGACTGGCATCTCAATGCCCAAGGCGGCACACAAACCGTCTGACGCATTATTGTACACAGGAAATGTTAAAGGAACAAGATAAGGCAGGTAAAACCTGTGTATACAAAGCCCGCACAACAGCAACAATAGAGCTGACGGGAGGGTGAATCCCTTCAGCGCTCGGCCATTCGCCTTTCCAACACCTCGGGCCGGGCTACGCTGAAGCCAAAGAACCCCTCCCGGGGCCCCAGCAGATGGTAGTCGCCATGGCTGTATGCCACCAGATCAGCACGCTCCAGCGCCAGGCGGCCATTCTCCTCCAGCAGCTCCTGCTGGACACCCACATGCACAATATTAGCCAGAAACAAGGTATGAGAACCCAGATCCATCTGCCGATCGACCCAACAGGACAAATACAGCGGGCTCTCGGCCACGCAGGGGGCCAGATCCAGCCCCTCGGCGGGCAGGGCGGTAAGGCCGCAAGCCTTGAACTTGTCCACCTCCCTGCCGGAGCGGACGCCACAGAAATCGCAGGCTTTGAGCAGCGAACGGCTCACCAGGTTGACGGTAAACTGTCCGCTTGCTGCAATCAAGCCGTAAGAATGCCGCTCCCTCCTCACCGAAATAGACAGCATAGGCGGGTCTGAGCAGATGATACCCGTCCAGGCTACAGTGATCAGGTTGGGCGCAGCGCCCGGGGCGGCGCAACCCACCAGCACTACCGGGGTAGGGGCCAGCAGCGTGCCGGTCTTGAAGGGAACAAAGGGCATGGCGGCTCCTTTCTGGGGAAGGTTACTCAAATCCTGGACCATCCTCAATGCCGCGCAGCACCTCGGGCTCGCGGATGCTGCGGGCATTGGTGAACATGCGTCTTGTCAGCACAGCGCCGTTGCGGTAGTACAGGCAGATGAAGGGGCAGTCCTGCAGAAACAGGGTCTGGATTTCGGCCAATTTCTGGATATAAGCCTCCTGGTCCATGGTGGTGCGCAGGGTTTCAAACAGCTTGTCCATCTGCTCGGAGGCATAGCCGGTGTAATTGCCGGTGTTGCGCTTCATCAGCAGGAAGCCGGGGTCCGGCGCCACATCCATGTTGAAGGCGGCCATAGCCAGGTCATAGTTGCCGGCCTTCAGGCGGGCGGCGGCCTGGCTGAAGGTGAGGCTTTCAATGCGGCATTCAATGCCCACGCCGCCCAGCATGCCGGCAATCTGGTTGGCAGCCCCGATGCGCACGCTGTTGCCCTGCTCCTCATAGACGATGAACCGCAGGGACAACTCCCGCTTCTTGCCTTCGATCACCTTGTCGCGCACGCCGCTGTCGTCGCTGTCCACCCAACCGGCAGCTTCCAGCAGGGCCTTGGCCCCCTCGGGATCGTAGCGCAGGATGCCCGGCTGCTCGTGATAGGCCCAGGTACCCGGCACCATGGGGGTCGCAGTACGCAGCACCATGTTCATGTAGGTGGAATTGGCCAGGGAATCAATATTGATGGCCGCGCGAATGGCGTGGCGCACCTCCACATCAGCCAGCTCGTAGGAACGGTTGTTGAGTTGCAGCGTTTCCAGCTGGCGGGTGCGGTAGCTCAGGTGCTGGCTGTTGAGGCCGCTGCGGTACTGGGCCGCCGTCAGCGACCGGGTGATGACGCCGTCCACCCGGTTGTACTCATAGCTGTTGATCAGCTCCCGGCTGCCGGTGTGGAAGATGGTCATGATCTCCTCCAGGGCGGGCGTGCCGTTCCACCAGGCGGGGTTGGCCCTCAGCTGCAGGTAATCAGCCGGCACAAAGCTGGCGATCATATAGGGGCCTGTGCCCGCAGGGTTGTCCGCCTGCACCTGGGCGGCGGGCAAAATGGGAAAGGTCATCGCAAAGGGGAAGCTGTAGTTATTGCGCTTGGTTTTGATCTGCACGGTGCGGGCATCGGTGGCCGTGGCGCTGGATACAAAGTAGCGCACCGACGCATAGGCCCCTTTGTAGGCGGTGGTCTCATCCGCCGCCAGACGCTTGATTTCATCGATGGTGGCCACCACATCCTGAGCCGTCAGGGGCGTGCCGTCATGGAAGGTCACTCCTTCGCGCAAGGTAAAGGTCCAGCTTTCTCCGCTGCCCGAGGCCTCCCACCGCTCGGCCAGGCCGGCCTTGGGCTGCTCATCGTCCCCGATGGTCAGCAGACTCTCATACACCAGCGCGGTCAGCGACATAAACTCCCGCTCCACAGCTTGCAGCGGGTTGCAGCGCTGGGTGGTGGCGGACAGCATGCCAAAGATCATAGACTCATCACGCCCTGCGGTGGTGGCCGCAGCCGCCAGGGGCAACGCCACCAGCGCCAACAGGCAGCACAGCAACCGCTTAAACAGGCCTGAAGTTGCCGCTGTCGTATTCATAGAAAAGCGCATAGGCTTTCATCACCTTCCTGACATAGTCCCGGGTGTCGTCCATGGGAATCTGCTCCACCGTCAAGTTCTTCTGGTCGGCCGCGTACTTCAGCGCCCACTGCTTGACGTTGTTGGCCCCTGCATGGTAGGCCGAGGCGATCATCACGGGATTCCCATTGAAGTGAGCGCTCAGGTAGTTCAGGTACCAGGCGCCGAAGCGGATGTTGAGGTCAGGCTCCCGCAGCCGGTCGTAGCTATAGTCCCGCACCCCCAGGCGTTCTGCGATCCAGGTGCCGGTGTCCTTCATCACCTGCATCAGCCCCAGGGCACCGGTGCTGGGCGCCATGGCGTTGGGATCATAATGGCTTTCCCGGGCGATGATGGCGGAAATAAAGGAAACATCCACCTGAAACTCCTGGGCATACTGGCGGATGATGTCCAGATAGCCGGAGTTGCGGCGCATGCTGACATAGTAGCCCACATCTTCTTCATGCTGCTGGCGGGCCTTCGCTCGCTGGGTGCGCAGAGCCTCCAGTTGGGCCTGTGCGCCGGTATAGCGCAGGAAGCTGAACACAGTCCCCACCAGCAGCGCCCCCAGCACCAGGGCTGCCGCCACACGCCCGGCCCGGCCCGGCCTATTATCTTCCTTGCGGGGAGGCGGCGCACTGCGGCGGTTGCGCCGGGCATCCGGCTGCAGCCGGGCCACGGGCGGCACCTGACCGGGCATGCCCCCTCTGGGCGGGTTGAAACGGGGCGCAAAGGGCTGCTCCTGGGGGGCGCGCCGGGGGCCTCGATCAGTCACGCGGGTTCCTCCTCAGGGCGGACAGCCACAGCTTGCGGGCAATGGCCGCGCTCTGTGCCTTGGTGCCGCTGGTATTGATCACATGATTCGCCCGGCGGGCCTTTTCACGTCCGGGCATCTGGCTGTTGACGCGCTGTAGCGCCTGGCGCAGGCTCAGCCCATCCCGGCGCATCAGGCGTCGCAGTTGCTGCCAGCGCGGCACCCAGGCGCACCACACCTCGTCGCACAGCTTGTCCAAGCCAGCCTCATACAGCAGAGGCACGTCTAGAATCAAGGCCGGCTGGTCGCTCAGGCTGTCGATCTGCCGCAGCATCTCAGCCTGTATCAGCGGCCGCATGATACCGTTGAGGCGATCCAGCGCCGCAGCATCCGCAAACACCAGATCCCCCAAGGCACGGCGGTCCAGCGCTTCCTCGGTAAACACCCGGTCGCCAAAGGCCTCGCGGATGGCGGGCAGGGCCGCCCCATCCACAATGGTCAGCTCGTGGGAGATTTTGTCCGCGTCGATCACATGGGCGCCCATGTCCAGCAGGGCGCGGGACAGGGTGCTCTTGCCGCTGGCAATGCCCCCCGTCAACCCGATGATATAAGGCCTATTTTGTGTCATACCAGCTATACCCGCTCTTAATGTCGCTGATCAAGGGAACCCGCAGCTTGATCACATTCTCCATGCAGTCCCGCAGCAGCCCAACCACCTGGTCGCGCTCATTTTCGGGCGCCTCCACCAGCAGTTCGTCATGCACCTGCAGAATCAACCTGGCCTTCAGCCCTTCCTGCTTCAGGCGGGCGTGCACCCTCACCATGGCCGCCTTGATGATGTCTGCCGCGGTGCCCTGGATGGGGGTGTTCATGGCGGCTCGCTCGCCAAAGTTGCGCAGGTTGACGTTGGATGCCTTGAGTTCCTTCAGGTACCGCCTGCGGCCGTACAAGGTGACCGCATACTCGTTGAGGTAGCCGTCCTTCTTGGCCTTCTCCATGAAGGCGTGGACGCCTGGGTAGCGTTCAAAGTAACGGCTGATAAAATCCGCCGCCCGCTTGCGGGACACACCGATGTTGTTGGCCAGGCCAAAGTCACTGATGCCGTATACGATGCCAAAGTTGACCGCTTTGGCTGCGGAGCGCATGGCGCCCGTCACCTGCTGCATGGGCACGCCGTTGATCTCAGCCGCCGTGCGGGTATGGATATCCTGCCCGCGGATGAAGGCGTCGCACATGGCCTCGTCCCCGGACATATGTGCCAGCACCCTGAGCTCAATCTGTGAATAGTCCCCGTCCACCAGCACGCAACCGGGGGCTGCCACAAAAGCGCGGCGGATCTCTCGCCCCATGTCGGTGCGAATTGGGATATTCTGCAGGTTGGGCTCGTTGCTGGAGATGCGGCCGGTGGAGGTGCCCGTCTGGTCGAAGGTGGTGTGGATGCGGCCCGACGGGCCCACGTTGCGCAGCAGCCCGTCGATGTAGGTACCGTTCAGCTTGACGATCTGCCGGTATTCCAGGATTTTGGGCACCACCGGGTGCATGTCTGCAATGCTCTCCAGGGTATCGGCGTCGGTGGACCAGCCCGTACGGGTCTTGCGCTTGCTAGGCAGGTTTAGTTCCTCAAACAGCACCTTGCCCAGTTGCTGGGGGCTGTTAATGTTAA
>JAAZBR010000060.1 GCA_012513735.1 Clostridiales bacterium
GGTGCCGGCGAGCGCGATGAGCTGTCTGAAGGATCATGGACGCAGGACTTCTATAAAGAGGACAAGATGGATTTGCAGTGTATTGATACCGAACGCTCCAACCCGCTGACAACGCGGATCGACGAGCGGTCCACCCGGGAAATGTTGCGGCTGATTAACCAGCAAGATGCCCTGGTAGCGGCTGCTGTGGAAAAGGAGCTGCCCCGCATTGCCCAGGCAGTGGATCTGATCTATGAGCGGCTGGCTGGCGGAGGACGGTTGATCTATCTGGGCAGCGGCACCTCTGGACGGCTGGGGATACTGGACGCGGCGGAGTGTCCGCCCACTTTTGGGGTGGACCCGGGTCTGGTGGTGGGGGTGATTGCCGGAGGCCCCCAGGCCATTCTGCACGCTGTGGAGGGGGCGGAGGATGACCGAGCGGCGGGGGAACAGGATCTGCGCGCCATTCACTTCAGTCCCGGTGACGTGCTGGTGGGCATCGCGGCCAGCGGGCGTACCCCCTATGTACTGGGGGGGATGGCCTACGCGGCTTCTCTGGGGGCCATAGTGATCGGCCTGGCATGTGCCCAGCATCCTGAGATGGCGGAGCATGCCCGGGTGATGATCATTCCCCTGTGCGGGCCGGAGGTGATCACTGGCTCCACCCGCATGAAAAGCGGCACAGCGCAGAAAATGGTGCTCAACATGCTGTCCACTGCCGTGATGATCAAACTGGGCAAGGTATGGGGCAACAGGATGGTGGATGTAAAGGTCACCAACCGGAAGCTGCTGCAGCGGGCGGTGAGTATTCTGATGGACACCACCGGCGTGACGGCCGAGGCGGCAAAAACCGCCCTGGATGCCTGTGGAGGGAACACCAAGACTGCTATCGTCTGTCTCCGATGCGGGCTGGATCCCCAGGCAGCCAGGGAGGTCTTGGAGAATGCGGGCGGGCACGTGGCTGAGGCGTTACAAGCCTGCGGAGACAGGGCGTGAGTGCAGGGCGGCTGGTTGCGGGCGTGGATGGCGGCGGCACCCGTACCACCCTTTGCTGCCTGGATGAACGGGGAAAAGTGATCAGCACGGCCGAATATGGCCCCCTCAACCTGAACGGGACCGACAGGGAGATCCTGGACAGCACCCTGCGGGATGTGGTGGCCCATCTGCTACAGATGGAGGCACAGGGATTTGTCTTGGCGGGGCTGACCGTCGCCACCGCCGGCAGCAGCCATCCGCAGTGCAGGCCCGTTCTGGAGGCGGGATTGCGGGGCGCAGGGTACCATGGCCCCTTTGACGTGCGGGGCGACCATGAGGCGGCTTTGCGCGGGGCGGTGGGGGCCACGGGCGCTGTGCTGATTGCGGGCACCGGTTCCATCTGCTACGGTCGCAACAGCCGGGGGCAGACCGCCCGGGCCGGGGGCTGGGGATACCTGCTGGATGATGAGGGCAGCGGGTATGCGCTGGGCAGAGAGATCCTGCGAGCCGTGCTGCGCGCGGGGGACGGGCGCGCTGATCCCACCCTCCTGAAAGCAATGGTGGAGGCGCATTTTGGAGTAGAAGGCTCCGCAGGGATGATGGGCAGGGCTTATGATAGCCGGCAGGGCAAGGCCAACATTGCCTCCCTGGCGCCCCTGCTGCAGCCGGCGTGGGACAGAGGCGACCCGGCAGCGCAGCAGATCGGGTTCCGCGCTGTAGAGGAGCTGGCGTTGCTATGCTCGGTGGTGCTCAACAGGCTGTCACTGCAGGCAGGCCCCTTGGCTTTGGCGGGCGGGGTGTTGACCCACACGCCGGCCCTGCAGCAGGAATTGACGATAAGCCTTCAGCAATCCTTTCCCAAACTCCAGGTGGTTGCTCCCAAACGGGACGCCGCCTGGGGCGCTGCGGACCTGGCGAAAGAGCGCTACCTGGGCTGATTTCGTGCTGCAGTATATCGCCATGCGATTCCTTTTGTGCGTTACCCCTCTATCCCGGCCACCAGCCGGTGTATGGCGCGGCGAATGGGGTTGGTCAGCATGGGTTCCCGGCCTTTGTAGCTGAGCCGGTTGGTCATCAATACGCACCCGATGTTCCTTTCCCGGGACAGGTACACGCTGGTGCCCGTAAAGCCCGTATGGCCGCAGCCATGGGGGTACAGATCGCCCATCTGCCAGCCCAGTCCACGAAGAGGCGCCCACTCCCGCATGCTGTCCACCAGCAGGGGAGACCGGGTGTTCAGGTAGTGTTGCATGAGTTTCTCATAGGCGATCGCTGTGGCGAAGATGCCCGCATGCCCTGCCACGCCACCAAAGTAGTACCAGGCATTGCCGTCGTGCACCTGGCCCCGCAGCAGGGTATGGGGCCGCCACCTGTCAAAGTGCAGGCCCATCTGGGCGCACATCTGCTCCTCGCTGGGGTTGCCATAGCCGCTGGGCAGGATGTCCAGCTTCTCATCGGGGCAATAGCGCATCTGCCCCAGCCCCAGGGGCTCCACCAGCACCTGCTGCAGACATTGATGCAGGGGCAGATGATACAGACGCTCCACCAGTTTGCCCAGCAGCATGTAGTTGATGTCGCTGTACAGCACCCCCTCCGCCGGTGGCTGGCTGAGGATGGCTGTGCTGATCATCAGGGGAAAATCCCGCCCGTCGGCATAGGTGGGGTACCAGGCGGGCAGAGTGGAGCTGTGGGTCAGCAGATGCTCCACCGTGATGCCCTGCATGTGTTGCCACAGGGCGTTGTCCCCCAGCAGATCAGGCAGCAAGGCAACTATCTGCTGGTTCAGCGCCAACAGGCCGCGCTCCACCGCCATCAGCACCATGGTGCTGGTGGCGATTTTGGTCAGTGAGGCCACGTCAAACAGGGTGTCTGCCCGTGCATCTCCCATTTCATAGTGAAAGAGGGGGCTCTCCCGGTCAAACACCCGCAGGGATGCGGAGGGGAAGTATCCCGCCTCCCGTGCGTTCTCCAGGATCCGGATCGCTTGTTCTGCCAGAGAAGAGGCTTTATCTACCATACAGGGCCTCGCATTGGTCGGTAGAGGAAGGGGACAGGCAGCGTAGCTGGCTGTCCCCGGTAGTGGACTTTGCACCCAAAGCTCAGCTCTATTATCCTGGCTGACCATATTCCCTTTGGAACCGCTCCAGTTCCGAAGGAGAACAGTATACGTAGTGGTCGGGACCAAACTCCATCATGGCAGGCTGTTCGGTGGAATAATCATGATCCTTCTGCGGGTCATAGTCAATCCGCTGCCGGGTGCGTTCGGTTATCGGATTGGGTTCCGGGATTGCCGACAGCAGTGCCCGGGTGTAGGGGTGCAGCGGATTGTTGTACAAATCATCTCCCCGGGCTACCTCCACCAGGCGACCGTAATACATCACGCCGATGCGGTCGGAGAAGTACTTCACCACCGACAGGTTGTGGGCGATGAACAGCACCGTCAGGCCCATCTCCTGCTTCAGGTCGTTGAGCAGATTGATCACCTGGGCCTGGATGGATACATCCAGGGCGGAGACCGGCTCATCGGCGATCACCATCCTGGGGTGAATGATCATGGCCCGGGCGATGCCGATGCGCTGCCGCTGTCCGCCCGAAAACTCATGGGGGTAACGGGTGGCGTGCTCCTCGGTCAGGCCCACCTTGTTGAGACTGTCGTACACCCGCCTGCGCAGTTCGTTCTTGTCGGTCATGCCACGCACACGCAGGCCCTCGCTAACGATTTCCTCGATGGTCATCCGCGGGTTCAGCGACTCGATGGGATCCTGGAAAATCATGGCAATGTTGTCGGTCAGGTACTTGCGCAGCTCGTTGGTCATGGGCCCTGCGATGTCCCGCCCGTCAAAATACATTTCGCCTGAGGTAGGGGTATACAGGCGGATGATCGTGCGCCCGGTGGTGGTTTTGCCACAGCCCGATTCGCCCACCAGGCCGAAGGTTTCAGCCGGCCGGACGCCGAAGCTGACATCTTCCACCGCCTTTACGGTCAGTTTGTTGCGGCCCCAGCCCGAGGTGAAGTATTGGCGCAGGTTCTTGACTTCCAGCAGATACTGAGGATCAGCCATGGATCGTTTCGCCCCCTTCCATGCGCTTGATGCGCGCCTTCAGCACCTCCGGCTTCTCCACCTTGGGGGCATTGGGGTGCAGCAGCCAGGTGGCCGCATAGTGGGTATCCGACAACTTAAAGAAGGGCGGCTCCTGTTCAAAATCGATCTTCAGGGCATATTGGTTGCGCGCCGCAAAGGCATCCCCCTTGGGTGGGTAGATCATGTTGGGCGGCGTGCCGGGGATGGCCAGCAGGCGCTCCTTGGTGTGCAGGTCGGGCATGGAGCTGAGCAGCGCCCACGTGTAGGGGTGGGCAGGCTGGAAGAAAACCTCTTCGCTGGTGCCGGTTTCTACAATTTTTCCGGCATACATCACGTTGACCCGGTCGACCATGTTGGCCACCACGCCCAGATCGTGGGTGA
>JAAZBR010000009.1 GCA_012513735.1 Clostridiales bacterium
ACCTGGTTGACACGCTGAAAAGCTTCCACTATATCCAGCACGCTGTACCCGATGCCCGTACCCAGGTTCATGGCCTCGCAACCGGTGTGCTGCATGGCGTAGTCCACGGCTACCACATGACCCTCCGCCAAATCCACCACGTGAATGTAGTCCCGCACGCCGGTACCGTCCTTGGTATCATAATCATCACCAAAAACACTGAGCTGCTTCAGCCGTCCCAGCGCTGTCTGGCTGATGTAGGGCATCAGGTTGTTGGGGATGCCGGAGGGATCCTCGCCGATCTGCCCGCTCTCATCTGCGCCCACGGGGTTAAAATAGCGCAGCAGCACTACAGACCACTTTTTGCTGGCGAAAGCCAAATCCCGCAGGATCTGCTCGCACATCAACTTGGTCCACCCATAGGGGTTGGTGCAGCCCAAAGGCGCGGTCTCATCCACCGGCATGGGCAGGCCCGCCTGGTACACAGTGGCTGAGGAACTGAAGATGAGCCGCCTGACGCCAGCCCGCTCCATAGCCCGGCAGAGCGCCAGAGTACTTTCCAGATTGTTGCTGTAGTAGCGCAGCGGCATCTCCACCGATTCACCCACGGCCTTCAGACCAGCGAAGTGGATCACGCAGTCAATGGGCTGCCCACTGAATACGGCGTCCAGGCGCTTTTCCTCGCGCACATCAAATTCGTGGAATGTGAGGCTACGCCCCGCCAACTTCTGTACCCGCTGCAAAGCCAGGGGATGGGCATTGACCAGATTGTCCACCACCACCACCTCATGGCCTGACCGCAGCAGTTGCAGACAGGTATGGGAACCAATAAAACCAGCGCCGCCCGTCACCAATACCCTCATATTGCCCTCCGATTCGTGATTTGCTGTCCCTCTCAGTTTACTGAGGGCAGCACGACATTCTCCATGAAGTCATTTTTTAGAACGTCCTCCCCCACCGTGGTCAGCGCCAGGCCGAAGCGATAGCTGCTGTGGCGGGCGTCCCGGGGCTCCACCTTGTACTGCTCATACTTGTGCTGAGAAAGGTGCATATCATAGGCTTCAACCGCCATCTGATACCCCGTTTTGCCGCCAAAGGCAGAAAGGGGCTGATCCCAATCCATCTCAATCACGGCATCCCTACCCTTTTCCTTATACAGGTGCAGATACAGTTTCTGCACAGCAAAGGTGCCGTACTTCTCGAAGCTGTCAGGATAGCGGCTGCTGTCCTGCGCGTAGCCAATGCACTTGCGCGCGGCATCCGCCATCATACGGTGCACGCCATGCCCATACTCCCCGTTGACATCATGGCTGACGATGACCTCGGGCTTGTACTGGCGGATCAATCCGGTGACAAACTCATTGACCTTGCGCTTGCCATAATAGTTGTAGGCAGCGTTCAGATCCCGGGCATACCGGTCATCAAAGGAGCCTAGAACAGGATAGTGGGTGATGCCCAGCAGCCACAGGCTGTTGAGCAATTCGCTACGGCGCAGCGGGGAAGCATACGTAAACACAGCCGGAAGCACCTTATACCCGCGTTCGGCCCCGTAATAGGGCAGCAGGCCGCCAAAGAAGAGCACCTCGTCATCCGGATGGGCGAACAACAGCATGATGTCAGCATCCTCATAGGTAGGTTGCCAGCGCTGAACCCAGCCAGGCACTTCGCCTGACCCCAGAAGAAACAGCTCCTCAATACCAAAGTTCTTTCCGTTGTCCTTGTCGGGCACCAGGCGAATGCTGGTCAGCCCCTCCAGCGGATAATATTGATGGACGATGTATTGATCCTCATGGTGCTGCACCTCCACCCACTTGCCGTTCTGCTTTGTTTGGATGGAGAAAGCCCTGGGCTCCTGCTTCCAGCAGATATACAGGCCGTATACAGGGGTGGGGCTGGTGATCTCCAGCTTGCTTTGGCCCTTTGTGCCCTGCCAGGCGCTTGACCATTTGCGGTCGGTCAGGTTCTTCAGTTGCTGCTCCTTGCTGGTTGCGCTGAAGATGGCCTGGCCGGAGATGTCCGGTGCCTCTTCCGCCATCGAAAAGATCCCCAGGCAAAGCAGCACGGCCAGTATCAGCAGAAAAATCGTCTTCTTCATGGCATTCCTTTCATTGGCTGAATACAGCGCTTTCAGTATAGAAGGCGCCTAAGTTGCTGTCAACCGCCAAGGTCTGTTGTCTGCCCGGGGTTTTATTCCTTATTGCTCCTGCATTCTCCGCCTGTCTGTAACTCATTGCTTGTTCTTCTGAACCCGATTTGTTAGAATATAGATGAGGAAATGCTATCAATAATCGTACAAAGGAGTTTATGTTATGTTGAATTTTGATCTCTATACCCCGGCGCGTCTGGTGTTTGGCAAGGATACGCAGCACAAGATCGGCAAATTGCTGAAGCCTCATACGAAGAAGGTGTTGCTCCACTACGGCGGCGGCAGCATCAAGCGCACTGGTCTCTATGATCAGGTGATCAAATCCCTGAAAGAGAACGGTATCGCCTATGTGGAACTGGGCGGCGTAAAGCCCAACCCCCGGCTGTCTTTGGTGCATGAGGGAATTGAACTTTGCCGCAGGGAAAAGGTAGACCTGATCCTGGCCGTTGGTGGCGGCAGCACCATTGACTCCGCCAAGGCAATCGCCATGGGCGTCTATCTTGATCACGATGTGTGGGATGTATATGAGAAGGGACTGGCCATTGAGAAGGCCTTGCCTGTGGCCATCATCCTGACCATTCCTGCCGCGGGCAGCGAAGCCAGCGGCGATACGGTGATTTCCAACGAAGAGACCCAGCGCAAATATGGCTACGGCAGCCCGCACCTGCGTCCGCTGATCAGCATCATGAACCCGGAGCTATTTTTCACGCTGCCCAAGGACCAGATTGCCAACGGCGTGGCCGACATGATGA
>JAAZBR010000061.1 GCA_012513735.1 Clostridiales bacterium
AAAAGCATCCATCTTTGATTCCTCCACATGGTATTGATGTAAAATGACATACGCAGTATACCAGTTTCATCAGGTGAGCGCAAAGACCGGGCGACCGCGTCGCTTGATGTGGATCATGCGGCTTTGCGAGGGGACTGCCGGGCCGCAGGCGTTGACACCCCATGTGCTATATGCTAAATTAGGCCTGTAAGAATATATATGCACCCACAGGTTTTCAAACATCAGGTTCGGATATGAACGCATCGAGTGAGGAACGGAAAGGAACTTTTTATGTTCTTTGATGATGACCAAATGATTGCCCTGCACGGGGGCGAAGATCCTGCCATTCAACAGCGTGCGGTGGTGCCGCCCATCTACATGAACTCACTGCACGTGTTCCCCAATATGGCGTCCTACCTGGGCGTGGATGTGGAGAAGGAATACATCTATGGCCGGGTGAGCAACCCCACCGTTCACCTGCTGGAAGAGAAGCTGGCCGCGCTGGAGCGGGGCACCAGAGGGCTTGTGTTCTCCTCGGGCATGGCCGCGCTGACCACCGCCATACATGCCTGCTGCAAAGCGGGTGATCACATCATCTGCCTGTATAAATGCTACGGCCCCACGGTAGAGTTTCTCAAGGATATCTGCATCCCCAAGCTCAACATGCAGGTCACCTTTGTGGAGGCGACGGCAGAGGCCGTCATCGCGGCCATCCGCCCCGATACCACCCTTGTGCTGCTGGAAAGCCCCACTTCGCTGGTGCTGGAAGTCATTGATATCCAGGCGATTACTCGGGTGACAAAGGCCCGGGGCATTCGTACCTACATCGATAACACCTACTGCACCCCGTTGTATCAAAAGCCGCTGACCCTGGGCATCGATATCGTGATGCACACGCTGTCCAAGTATCTGGGCGGGCACAGCGACGTCATTGGCGGCGCGCTGGTGTGCCAGGATGAGCAGCTGGGGCGTGATTTGGCCCGCTGCCGTGAGTTCTACGGCGGCATCATCGGCCCCATGGAGGGGTGGCTGGTGCTGCGGGGCTTACGCTCGCTGTCTGTGCGCCTGGCGCAGCATCAGCAAGTGGCCATGCAGGTAGCGGAGTTCCTGGAGGCGCATCCCCGCGTCGCGCGGGTGCACTATCCGGGGCTGCCCAGCCATCCGCAGCATGCCATTGCCCAGGCACAGCAAGCGGGCAGCTGCGGTCTGCTCAGCTTTGAAATCGACGGCACCAAGGAGGACGCGCTGCGCGTGTGCGACGCGCTGCGCGTGTTCCAGATAGGGGTATCCTGGGGCGGTTTTGAAAGCCTGGTCGTCATGCCCATGTACAAGAAAACAGCCGAGCAGGCTGCCCAGTGCGGCACCGGCCAGCAGCTCATCCGCATCCACTGCGGGCTGGAGGGGGTAGACGTACTGATTCAAGACTTGCGCCAGGCGCTGGCGGTGCTGGATTAAGTTGGTAAACAGGGTGTGGTGTATGCCCTGTATTTGACCATATGGAATGAAAGGGAGGAACACAAGTGAAACGATTTGCCAAACTGCTATCTGTCATGCTGGTTGCCGTCCTGCCGCTCACCGTGGTGGGTACAGCGCTGGCCAGCACGGAGCCCATCACCCTGCGTATGATTGAGTCCCTGACCAGCGAGCCGCGCACCAAGCTGCTGCGCGAAATCGCCGACAACTACGAGAAGGAAAACCCCAACGTCAAAATCGA
>JAAZBR010000062.1 GCA_012513735.1 Clostridiales bacterium
AGGGCCTGGTGCAGGATATTCTGTTTGAGATCAATGTGGGCAATGAAGACAGCAAGATGGGCGCCGCCGCGGAGGATCTGTGGCCTCTGCTGGAGCAAGCCGCGGCCCTGAATTCCGTGCGGGTGCGGGGCCTGATGTCTATTCCCCCCAGCTTTGACAATTCCCCGGAAAGCCGCCGCTGGTTCGCCCTGACCCGGGAGATGCTGGAACAGGCCCGCCAACGCCATCCCCAGCTGGACCGCCTGGACACCTTGTCCATGGGCATGAGCGACAGCTTTGAGGCCGCCATCTTGGAGGGGGCTACACTGGTGCGGGTGGGCAGCAGCCTTTATGGTATGCGATACTGAACTCAATCTCATTCGTTCAGTATCATATGTGTGATTATATCTCTAATACATAAGACCGGGCCCGCGACGCGGCGAACCCGATCTTTTTGTTTATTCTATGCGTTCTATTCCACAGGCAGCTTGGGTACCTCAATGCCCATAAACTGGGCCAGGGCGTCCACGCCCAACTGATGATCCACCGTGTCCCGCAGGCCGGATACCGTGATGGCGCCCACCACGCCCACGTTTTTCAGCCGGATGGGAAAGCTGCCGCCCACAAAGGCCGCCTCGGCATCCGAAAAGCCATGGTCGCTGGGCTTGTCGCCTCCGGTGAGGGCCTCTAACTTCAGGCGCATGGAGCTTTTCCAGCACTCTAAGGTGCCCTTTTCCTTGCGGGCGATCCAATGGTCGAAGTTGGGCTTGGGCTGTCCCAGCCCGCAATGGAACACCTGGGCGCCCAGCAGGCTGATATGCAGGCTCAGGCTGGCGCCGGTTTTAAGCCCCAGCTCCCTCAGGATCATGCCCACCTCCCAAGCATCATGGGCATCAAAGTGATTGGGCTGCAGGGCTTCTTCCTGCCGTGTGACGATTTCCAGATTGCTTAACAGCTTTGTCTTGTTCGCATCCTCCATGGGAGCCTCCTCATTCTATTGCTACGGGGCGCACTGCCCCGCCGTTATCAATATCATACCCGGCAAGGGCGCTGTTCGCCCATGCCGGGGCAGGCTGCTGTGTCGCTTACACCTGCGCATGGTCTCCGCACGCCACCAGGGCCTGTCTGCCCTGAGTATAGGTCATGGGACACCTGACGCGCAACCCGGGCGCAGCTATCTCAGTCCCCTGTGCCCGCATGCTTTGCGTCTACCGCGGCCTGATGGGCACGATCAGGCGGGCGTAATGCACAACGCAGCCGGTCTCGTCTCTGTAGTCAAACAGCTTGTGGGTGAAAAACGGAGAAACGGCTTCCAGACGATGCTCTGTCAAATAGCTCGCCAGCGGCTGCATCAGCCGTGGCAGATCGAAGCGGCCGTTTTCCAGGCGGAACACCATTTCCACGGCGGTGGTGACATCAATTTCCGCAAAGCCATCCAGCGCGAAGGGTAGCACGGCCGCATCTGAGGCGAAAACGGCCACCCCTTTGCAGAGGACGGGCATCTGCAGCTGACCGTCCGAAATTTCAAAAAACGTACTGAATGAAACAAGAGGCTGATGGTGGAAAGAAGTTTTCAAAATTTTGTCCCGCCTGGCAGCCTCCCACATATCGGGGATGGAAGGGAATGCCCGCACAAAGGCCTTTTCCCGCTTTACCAGACGGGGCTTGAACAGCCAGGCGTTTTTTGCCTGCAGCAGTGAGGTCACTTTTTTCAAATGCTCGTACACCCGGGTTTGATACGCCAGTTGGTTTTCCAGCGTAGTCAACTTATTTTGATACAGAGCTGTCAGCTTTTCCTCCGGCAGCCCCTGGTAGGCTTGCCAGATCTGATCTAGGCTAAAGCCCAGGGCTTGCATCCGCTTGATATTGCTGATCCGCTGTATATCCACCCGGTCGTACTGGCGATAGCCCTTTCCCGCCTCCCGTTTGGGGGAGAGCAGACCTTTGCGCTCATAGTAGCGGATGGCCTCATCGCTCAGGTTGAAGGCTTTTGACAGGCTGCCAATGGATAGCCGCACGATGTTTCTCCTCCTTTTGGACATTTTGTTCATTCATATCACTTGACTGTCAAGCCCCTTGACACCTTATCCTATAAAAGAAGGATACCCTTTTCCGGGCAAATAGTACAGCTCTCCCATCGCTGGTCGTGTTCGGCAGCCCGGGGAAGAGGCATCAGAATTATGAAGGAGGAACCCTCATGAAGAGAATCGTATCCCTGTTTCTGGCATGCCTCCTGCTGTGTGCGCTGACCGTCAGCGCCTCCGCAGCATGGGTCGTACCGCTCAGCGTCCAGCAGCAGTGGGATGAGGAGGCGGACTTTGTTATCGTTGGCTTTGGCCTGGCGGGCGCTGCGGCTGCCGTGGAGGCCCACGATATTGCCCCTGATGCCAAGGTGGTCGTGCTGGAGAAGATGCCCAAGGAACTGGCGGGCGGCAACTCCATTGCTTCCGGGCAAACCTTCATTGTGCCTTCTGAAAACGCGATCCCTGAGTTTAAGAAGTATCTGGAAGCCTGCAACGAGCCCAACCCGATCCCGGATGAGTACCTGACCTGGCTGGTGGAGGGCTTTGCCAGCCAGCTGCCCTGGATACAGAGCGTGGCGGAAAGCGCCGAATACGAGGCCGGCTATGTGGGCGGCGGCGAGCTGAAGTGGGGCAAGCTGGTGGTGGAGTTTGATACCTTCCCCGGCGCCGGCTTTGAAGGCACCAGCGCCCACCTGCGGGCCAAGGGCGCCGGTTCCTTTGAAAAGGGCGGCGTGTGGAACTGCTTTGCCAAGGCGGCGCAGGCCCGCAATGTGGATATTCGCTATGAAAACCCGGCCACAGCCCTGGTGCAGGATCCGGTCACCAAAAAGGTAGAGGGCGTGGTGGTCAAGAACACAAAGGAAGGCACCAGCTATACCCTGAAGGGCAACAAGGGCGTTTTGCTGGCGTGCGGCGGCTATGAGAACAACCTGCAGATGCAGCGGGATTTCCATGGCGTGGACGTGGCGCGCACCTCCGGCACCCCCGGCAACACCGGCGACGGCATCAAAATGCTGATGGAGGCCGGCGCTCAGATCTGGCATATGCGCAACCAAACCCAGTCGGGCGGATTCTGGCTGGGCATCCAGGTGCCCGAGTACGAATCGGTGTTCATGCGCAATTTCTCCATGGCGGGCAACTCATGGATAGAAATTGACGCCAATTCCGAGCGCTTCTACAACGAAGCGTACGGCTACCACCGCCAGCACATGAAGGCTGTGGAGTATGGCCGGTATGTGGACTTGCCCCACGAGCGGGCGCTGCCTGTTCACCTGATCTTTGACGAATCCACCCGTGAAGCCGGTTCCATTGCCACTCAATGGCTGGCCTGGCCCACCACCACCATGGGCTACCTGTGGTCCAATGACAACCTGGCCGAGCTTGAAAAGGGCTGGATCATCAAGGCCGATACCTTAGAGGAGCTGGCGGAGAAGATTGACCGTGACCCGGCCAAGCTGATGGCCACCGTGGAGCGCTTCAAAGCCCTGTGCGAAGCCGGCGAAGACAAGGATTATGGCCGTGATCCCGCCAAGATGGCCAAGATCGAGAAGGGACCCTTCTATGCCGTGTCCATCACCCCGGCGCTGGTGGCGACCACAGGCGGTGCCAAGCGCGATACCCAGTCCCGTGTGCTGGATTGGGACGATCAGCCCATCCCCGGCCTTTACGAGGCAGGCGAGCTGGGCAGCTATGTGTCCAACCTGTATCAGAACGGTGTTTTCCTGTCGGAAGCCATGCTGTCCGGCCGCACGGCTGCCCAGACAGCCTTTGGCGCAGCCTCCGAGGTGAAGGCGGTGGCCGATGCAGCCGCCGGTCCGGCCTGGCAGGGAGCTGCCGACGGCGATTACAAGGCGGTTGTCGAAGCCATGCACGGCACGGTGGAAGTGACCGTCACCATCAAGGATGGCAAGCTGGCCGGCATTGCCCTGGGCGAAGGCCGCGACGGGATGCTGATCACCGATGAGCAGCTGGCCGGCTATGTGCAGTCACTGGTGGACAGCCAGAACATTGCTGTGGACGCTGTCAGCGGTGCCACGGTGGATTGCCAGGCCATTACGGAGGCGATCACCAAGGCGTTTGCCAAATAAATAGGACCAAACTTACTGATGAAAGCGTTGCTGAGTCAGATCCTATTCGTCTCGTCAGCACGTTGATTCCTTCGCTTGGTCTACCCAGTCAAGACAACAAAAAGGGAGGTGCGGTTGCATCTCCTTTTTTGTATTTCATTGAAAGGGGCAGCCGAAGGCCATCACATAAGCCCAAACGCTTTTTCCACCAATGCAAGAGTAGCCTCGATGCTCCGGTTGTCATCTCTTTGTATGACGGTGAATCCGGAATGCAAAAACCGTTCGTATCTCTGCGGAGAGTTGATCCGCATCAACCCCTGCCTGAAATTTTCCATGGCCTGTTCGGGATGCTCTTCCTCCGTGAGAAGCCGGTACAAAAACTGCTTTTCCCTGTCCGGCCGCTCAAAAAAGCGGCGCACGGAGACTTCAGGATCAGCCAGCATGATGAGAACATGTTGTGGTCTGGCGATGCTTTTTAGGGTTTCCAGGGAGATATTGGTGTCCACAAAGACACGCCTTCCCTGTGCACAGACCTTCTGCAGGATTCTCAGTTCAAGTATTTCACATTCCCTGGAAACGGCATCATACCATGCTTCATAGGTTTCGGGGGATCTGCGGACAAAGTCGTGCCAGTCGTGCAGATCCCGCGTGTAGGTCAGAGCAGGGAACTCCTCCCTGTTAAGCTCCGGCAGCAGTGTATTGTGATAGTTTTCTTCACAGGCAATGCCATCATGTTTTTCCGCAAGAAGCCTGATCATGGTGGATTTGCCTGCATAGGCTGTGCCATTGATAAAGAACGCATTGTCAAATATCATCATTTTCGCTCCAAGCCCAGTTTGCATTCCTCAGCGCAGAACTTGTATTCATGCTTGATTATAGCCTACAAAGGTCAATCATGCCTACGCTCTCGTTCTTCGGGCAATGCTGTCATTCTGGTTACCTTTTTGCGCTGCAAAGGCTATACACTGGATACATATCCCTGCGAAAAACTGAACAAACCGATAAAATGTGTTGACAAACTCAAATTGCAGGCGTATGATGCACTTCGTTAGTCTAACTAACCATTGGAAACGGGAGGGAATTCATGGACAGCTTCGGCCAGGCACTCAACGATTTGCTGGTCAACACCTTCCGCAGCATACTGCAGCTTGAGGAGGAGATGTTGCACCGCATCAGCGCGGACAAGCTCAGCATCAACGAGCTCCACATGCTGGAGGCGGTGGCCCGTACCGATAGCTCCGGCCGCAGCATCACCGATATTGCCCGGGAGCTGTCCATTACGCTGCCCTCCGTCACCGCTGCCATCAACAAACTGGAGCACAAGCACTTCGTCAGCAAGCGCCGAAGCGAGCAGGACAAGCGGGTGGTCATCGTGCAACTGACCGACATGGGTCGCCGGGCTGAGGCCATGCACCGATTTTTTCATCGCCAGATGGTTAACAAGGTCAGCCAGGGCCTGAGTCCCGACCAGCGGGAGGCCCTGCTGAAGGGGCTGCAGAACCTGCTGGCGTTCTTTCGCGCCCAGGAAGTAGCGCTGCATCATGGGGACGACCCGAAATTGTTCGTTGGCCAGGCGTAGCAAGCCAGCTCTTTCGCCTGCCTGCGGAGCCTGCCCGGGCGGCGATGGATTCATCATCTGACAGATAAAGGAGTAGCACACTTGAAGATCCTCGGAATAGGCTGCGCTTTGCCCCCCCAGGTGGTCATCAACAACCAGTTGGAGCAGATTCTGGATACTTCGGATGAATGGATCCAGTCCCGCACCGGTATCCGGGAGCGCCATATCCTAAGTGGCGGCACCGTGGCCGGCCTGGCGCTGGAGGCGGGGCAGGAGGCCCTGCAGGATTCCGGGCTGACAGGAGCCGACCTGGACATGATTCTGGTCACCACCGCTCAGGGAGACGACCTGTTTCCCAGCGTGTCCTGCACCATCCAGCAGGATCTGGGCGCCAACTGCCCCTGCATGGATCTGCACGTAGCCTGTGCAGGCTTTATCTATGCGCTGGATACTGCCGATGCCTACATCAAAAGCGGCAAGGCCAGCCACATTCTGATTGTCAGCGCCGAAGGGCTGAGCCGCCTCAGCGATTGGAGTGATCGCTCCACCTGTGTGCTTTTTGGCGATGCCGCGGGCGCTGTGGTGGTGGGCCCGGGCGAGGGCCTGTTGAGCTGCCAGCTCAGCGCCCTCAGCCGGAGGGACATCCTGTTCGGCACCTACACCGGCCTTCCCTGCCCCTTTTCGCCGCCGGAGGAAAAGGTGGCCGCAGGTATTCGCATGGAAGGGCAGGAGGTATTCAAGTTTGCTGTGGGTATCTCGGCGGCCGACTTGCTAAAGGCGGCCGACAAGGCGGATATCCCCATTGCCCAGATGGACTGGGTGCTGCTGCATCAGGCCAACCGCCGCATCATTGACGCGGTGTCCAGACGCCTGGGCGTTACCCCTGGCCGTGTGCCCAGCAATATCCATCGCCTGGGCAACACATCTTCGGCCAGCATTCCCCTGTTGATGTACGACTTGTACCACGCCGGCCTGCTGGAGCCCGGCCATGTGCTGGCCCTTAGCGGATTTGGCAGCGGCATGGTCAGTGGCGCCTGTATCCTCCGCTGGGACAAACCCAAGCCCAGCCAGGTCAAGGATCCCGTCCATTCCCTTCACTTCACCTGATCCCGGCAAGCCTTCGGGCCGGCCCGGATTACATACCCCAAAATAGCAATTCAGGAGGACAACACCATGGATGTATTTACCAAAATCGCTCAGGCCATTGCGCAGCGCCGCGGCAGCGACGCCTCCCAGATCACGCCCGAGACACGCTTTGATGAGTTGCAGCTTGATTCCCTGGATGTGGCTGAGCTGATCATGGAGCTGGAGGATGAGTTCTCTATCACCATCGACATGGCCCAGCTCGGCGCTACCGTGGGTGACCTGGTCAACCTGGTCAACGAGGCAAGGAAATGATTAAATCCCGCCTGTGCGAGCTGCTGGGCATTACATACCCCATCTTCCAGGGAGGAATGGCTTGGGTAGCCGATGCCCACCTGGCCGCTACGGTATCCAATGCCGGCGGTCTGGGCATTATTGCGGCCATGAACCTGGACGGCGAGTACCTGCGCGGACAGATTGGCCTGTGCCGGCAGCTCACCGACAAGCCCTTTGGCGTCAACATCATGATGATGAGCCCCCACGTGCCCGAGGTGGCCCAGGTGGTGGCGGAGGAGAAGGTGCCCGTGGTCACCACCGGCGCCGGCTGGCCCGGCCCCTACATGAAGGCGTGGCTTGCGGCCGGCATCAAGGTGGTGCCCGTCATTCCTTCGGTGGCCATTGCCAAACGCGTGGTACGGGAAGGGGCTTGTGCCGTGGTGGCTGAAGGCTGTGAGGCCGGCGGACATATCGGCGAGTTGACCACCATGACGCTGGTGCCCCAGGTTGTGGACGCAGTGGAGGTGCCCGTACTGGCTGCCGGCGGTATTGCCGATGGGCGCAGCTTGGCAGCCGCTCTGATGCTGGGCGCCGAGGGTGTGCAGTGCGGCACCCGTTTCCTGACGGCGGAGGAGTGTACCATTCCCGAATGCTACAAGGACCGTGTGATCCAGGCCCGGGACATTGACACCGTGGTGACCGGCCGCAAGCTGGGCCATCCGGTGAGGGCGCTTAAGAACAGCTACATGATGGAGTTTGCCCGCCGCGAGGCCGACAGCGACATTACCAAGGAAGAATTGGAGAAGTTTGGTACCGGTGCCCTGTGGCGCGCCGCCCGCCAGGGCGACATGGAAACAGGCTGTGTCATGGCCGGACAGGCGGCGGCACTGGTTAAGGATAAGCTGCCAGCTCGTGATATCATCACCGGCATGTTTTCAGAGGCCGAAACCCTGTTGAAGGACGCAACAAAATGGCTGGCTTAGCCTTTGTCTTCTCGGGGCAGGGTGCCCAGAAGCCCGGCATGGGGAGGGAGCTGTACCAGCAGTCCCCTGCCGCCCATCTGGTGATGGACAGCCTGGAAAATGTGCACCCAGGTCTGCTGGAACTTTGCTTTGAGGGCCCCCAGGAGGCGCTGACCCGTACCCTGAATGCCCAGCCCGCCTTGCTGGCCGTGGAACTGGCCTTTCTGGCCGCTGTTCGGGAACAGGGCATTTCTCCCGATGCCTGCGCCGGCTTCTCGCTGGGCGAGTGGTCGGCCGCTGTAGCCGCTGGTGTGATGACGGCAGAGCAGGCCTTTCGCCTGGTGCTGCAGCGCGCCCGGTGGATGGAGGACTGCTGCCTGCAAAACCCCGGCGGCATGTCTGCCGTGCTTCGCCTGGATGCACGGCAGGTGGAGGAAGCCTGCAAGGCCCACTCTGGCGTGTGGGCGGCCAACTACAATTCTCCCGGTCAGACGGTGGTCAGCGGTTTGGAAGAAACGCTGCCTGCCTTTGAACAGGCGCTGATCCCCCTGGGGGGACGCGCCATGCGGCTGAAGGTGGGCGGGCCCTTTCACTGTCCCGCCATGACGCCTGCTGCCCTGCTGCTTGCGGAGGCGCTGGCTGTAGAAACGCTGCAGGAGCCTGCGATACCCCTGTACAGCAACGTAACCGGTTTGCCCTATCCCCCCGGGCAGGCGGCCCAACTGCTGGCCCGCCAGGTGGAAAGCCCGGTGCGGTGGGTGGATACGATACAACACCTGCGGAACCAGGGTATCGACCGTTTTGTGGAGATCGGTCCGGGTGGCGTGCTGTGCGGCCTGATTGCAAAGACGCTGCCTGATGTCCGCTGTGCCAGAGTGGAGGATGCCGTCACCTTGCGTGAGGCGGTTGCCCTTGCCCGGATGGCGGAGACCTTGGAAGGAGAGAACTGATGTCAATCCCCCGTACCGCGCTGATCACCGGCGGAAGCCGTGGCATCGGCCGTGCCATTGCGCTGGCGCTGAGTGTACACGCGCAGCAGATCGCTATTTTCTATGCCGGCAACCAGCAGGCCGCAGAGCAGACCGTCAGTCTGTTGACCCTGCAGGGTGTGCAGGCCATGTGCCTGTGCTGCGATGTGTCTGACCCCGTGAAGGTGAAGGAAGCCGTGCAGCAGGTGCGTGCCGCCTTCGGCCCCATCGGCATACTGGTGAACAACGCCGGCATCAACAAGGATGGTCTGACGCTTCGCATGACGCCCCAGGATTTTGACAGCGTGCTGCAGGTCAACCTGGCAGGGGCCTTTCACTGCATTCAGGCCTGCTACCGTGACATGATGCAGGCCCGTTGGGGTCGTATTCTTAACATTACCTCGGTGGCCGGTCTCATGGGCAACCCCGGCCAGGCCAACTACGCCTCTGCTAAAGCGGGGTTGGTGGGGCTGACCAAAACCATTGCCCGGGAGCTGGCCACCAGGGGTGTGACCTGCAATGCCATCGCTCCCGGCTTTATTGATACCGATATGACCCAGACCATGGACGAGAAAACACTGGCTGCCGCTATGCAGCAGGTGCCCATGGGGCACATGGGCAAGGCGGAGGATATTGCGTCGGCTGCCGCCTTCCTGTGCTCAGAGGCAGCCGGGTACATCACCGGCGCTGTGCTGCAGGTGGATGGCGGCATGTACATGTAGGAGACAGAGAACGCACCCTGCGCGCCCGACGTCCCATTTCGCTGGCAAACCGGCGATCCCTTTTTGGAGGTAGGTAGTATGAGAAGAGTAGCAGTTACAGGCATGGGCATCATTTCGCCCATCGGGCAGAGTGTGAACAGCTTCTGGCAAGCCCTGACCGCGGGGGAGTGCGGCATCGGCCCCATCACCCGGCTGGATGTCAGCGCCTATAAGGTTAAAATTGCGGCCGAGGTCAAGGAGTTTGATCCCACCCAGCACGGCATGGACGTGCCCACGGCCCGCCGGTTGGATCTGTTTGCCCAGTATGCCATGGCCGCGGCTCATCAGGCGATGGCACAGAGCGGGCTTGAGGGTGCCATTGACCCTGAGCGCCTGGGGGTGTATATCGGCAGCGGCATCGGAGGCATTGATACCTTCACCAGGGAGACCGAGAAGCTGCTTAACCGTGGCCCCGGCAGGGTTTCGCCGCTGTGCATTCCCATGATGATCGGCAACATGGGCTCGGGCAATGTAGCCATCTGCTACAATGCCCAGGGCCCCTGTTTGCCAGTGGTCACTGCCTGCGCAACGGGTACCCATTCCATCGGCGAAGCCTTCCGCGCCATCCGCCATGGCTATGCGGATGCCATTATCGCTGGCGGCAGCGAGGCCTCGGTGAATCCCATCGCCATCGCCGGTTTCACCAACTGCATGGCCTTGTCCGAAACCAACGATCCCATGGCAGCCAGCCTACCTTTTGACAGCCGCCGAAAGGGCTTTGTGCTGGGCGAAGGCGCGGCCGTGGTGGTGCTGGAGGAGTATGAGCATGCCCGTGCCCGGGGAGCCCAGATACTGGGTGAGGTGG
Organism: Clostridiales bacterium; assembly: GCA_012513735.1. Classification (GTDB taxonomy): domain Bacteria; phylum Bacillota; class Clostridia; order Christensenellales; family Aristaeellaceae; genus UBA1038. Next base: position 10,483 of record JAAZBR010000062.1, read on the forward strand.
TGGGCTATGGCAGCACCTGTGACGCCCATCACATCACTGTGCCCCAACCCGAGGGCAAGGGCGCTGCCCGGGCCCTTAGCCTGGCGCTTGAGGAAGCCGGGGCCACCGGGCAGGAAGCTCTCTACATCAACGCCCACGGCACCGGCACGCCGCTGAACGATGTCACAGAAACCCTGGCTATCAAGGCTGCCCTGGGTGAGGTGCGCGCACGGCAGACCCCTGTTTCCTCCATCAAGGGAGCTACCGGCCACATGCTGGGTGCTGCCGGCGGGGCTGAGTTTGTGGCCACGCTGATGGCCCTCAAGGAGGGCCTGTTGCCTCCCACCCTGCACCTGACGGAGCCTGACCCGGAGTGTGACCTGGACTATGTGCCCAACACGGCCCGCCGCTGGCAGGCTGACCTGGGCCTTTCCACCTCCCTGGGATTTGGCGGGCACAACGCTGTGCTGGCGGTCAGGAGGGGGCAATGAATGTCAAGCAGATCCGGGAGATTCTTCGGCTGTTTGAGCAAAGCTCGCTGCAAAGCCTGGAGGTAAGCGAGGGGGAAGAACACATTCACCTGTGCCGCCCGGAAGCTTCTGTAACCACCGTAGCTGTCCCGGCTGCTGTCCCCGCAGCATCGCCTTTACCTGCGGTGACCGATGCGCCGGCGACCGCCCAGGAGGGGCCCGATTTTAACCGCCTGATTGAAGTCAAGTCCCCCGTGGTGGGGGTGTTCTACGAGGCTGCCGAACCTGGCGGCAAGCCCTTTGTGCAGATCGGTGACCACGTTCGGCAGGGCGATGTGTTGTGCCTGGTGGAGGTCATGAAGCAGGTGACTGAGGTAGTTGCTCCCCAGGATGCTCAAGTGGCGGATGTGTGCGTGACCAACGGCAGCGTGGTGGAGTTTGGCCAGACACTGATCAAGCTGTTTTAGCGAAGGACTCGTTGTTTCTCAGAGGAGTACCATGGACAGAAACGAAATCATGACCTTTTTGCCCCATCGGGCGCCCATGCTGCTGCTGGACGAGGTGATGCCTGCGGGCGCCCACCAGTCCCAAGGCGTATACCACGTCCGGGGAGACAAGTTTTTTCTGCAGGGGCACTTTCCCGGCATGCCGGTGGTGCCCGGTGTTATACTGTGTGAAATCGTGGCCCAGACCGCAGGCATCCTGGTAAAGGAAGAACTGATGAAGGGTCGTACCCCGCTGTTTGCGGGCATAGAGAAGGTGCGGTTTCGCCGCATGGTGCGTCCGGGAGACCGGGTGGATACCCACTGTAAGGTGTTGCGCACAGTGGGCAGCCTGATCAAGTTGGAAGGCGAGGCCCGTGTGGACAACGAGTTGTGCTGCGAGGGTGTCTTTCTGATGATGCTGACCGATATCCCCGGAGCGCAGGCCTGATGTTTTCCAAGTTGCTGATTGCCAACCGCGGCGAGATTGCGGTGCGCATCATCCGTGCCTGCAAGGAGATGGGCGTACAGACGGTGGGCGTCTACTCCCAGGCCGACAAGGACGCGCTGCATGTGTCTTTGGCTGATGAGAGCATCTGCATCGGCCCGGCGCCCGCTGCGCTGAGTTATTTGAACCAGGAGGCGCTATTGTCTGCCGCGCTGTCCACCGGCTGTGAGGCACTGCATCCCGGCTATGGATTTCTTAGCGAGAATGCCGGCTTTGCCGATGCCTGCAACCAGAGCGGTGTTCACTTCATCGGCCCCACGGGAGACATGATCCGCCAGATGGGCAATAAGGATGCCGCCAAACACAGCGTGGCGGCGGCGGGAGTACCCATCATTCCCGGCAGGGAGGACCTGCAGGATTTGGTCGATGCCGAGAAGGCGGCACTGGAGGTGGGGTTCCCTCTGCTGATCAAAGCCCGCAGCGGCGGTGGCGGTCGGGGCATTCGCCGGGTGGACCGTCTGGATGACCTGGCGTCTGCCTTCCGCACCGCCTCCCAGGAGGCCAAGAGTTGCTTTGCAGATCCGGCTTTGTATATGGAAAAATTGCTGGAAGATGTGAAACACGTGGAGGTGCAGGTGCTGTGCGACAACCAAGGGCATATCCTGTGTTTTTCCGAGCGGGACTGTTCCATGCAGCGCAAACACCAGAAAATCATTGAAGAAAGTCCGTGCGCCACCCTGACGGCGACTCAGCGCAAAAGCCTGCTGCGCCACGCCCGGGCGGCGGTGAAATCGCTGGGCTATGTAGGCGTGGGCACCCTGGAGTTTCTGCTGGACCAGCAGGGCAACTATTACTTCATGGAGATGAACACCAGGCTGCAGGTGGAGCACCCGGTGACCGAATTGGTGTCGGGCATGGACCTGGTCAAGTGGCAGATCCGCGTAGCGGCAGGCATCCCCCTGCCCTTTACCAACAAGGACCTGCCCTGCCAGGGCCATGCCATTGAGTGCCGCATTAATGCAGAAGACGCTGCAAATGACTTCCGGCCTTCCGGCGGCACAGTGGAGCTTCTGCATATCCCCGGCGGTCCCTGGGTGCGCTTTGACACGGCCCTCTACCAGGGATACGAATTGCCGCTGCACTATGACTCGTTAATTGCCAAGCTGATCGTCCATGCACCCACCCGGGCGGAGGCCATTCGCAAGATGCAGGCGGCGTTGTGTGAAACCGTGATCGAGGGTGTGGAGCACACCGCGGCCTTTCAATTGGACATGATGGCGGATCCTGCTTTTCAGGGGGGCACCTATACCACCGATCATCTCAGGAAACGGGGTGTCGTCCTGTGATGCTGAACAAGAAGTTGTTCAAAAACCCCAATCTGGCGCCCGAAAACCTGCACAGGGGCCTGGTGCAGCCTGCCGGCCTGCCGGAAACAGCCTGTCCCCGGTGTAACCGGCGGGTTTCCAGCGAGCAGTTGGCCAAGGCCTTTTGGGTGTGCCCTCACTGTGGGCTGTACCACAAGGTAAGCGCCCGGGCCCGTATTGCCCTGACGCTGGACTACAACAGCTTTGAGGAGATGGACAAGGACTACGCTTCCCAGGATCCCCTGCGCTTTCCCGGCTACCAGGACAAACTGGCTCAGGCCCGCCGGCAGTCGGGCGAGCAGGAGGGCGTGGTCACCGGCACCGGCCGGGTGGATGGTATTCCCTGCGCCTTCTTCGCCATGGAGCCGGGTTTTATGATGGGTTCCATGGGCACGGCGGTGGGGGAGAAAATCACCCGGCTGTTTGAGCACGCCCTGCGCCACCGCCTGAGTGTGCTGGGTTTCACCTTGTCCGGTGGCGCCCGGGTGCAAGAGGGTATACTTAGCCTGATGCAGATGGCCAAGGTGTCGGGCGCTGTGCGGGAGCATTCCGACGCCGGGCTTTTCTACCTGGCTGTGCTGTGCGACCCTACCACGGGCGGGGTGGCGGCAAGTTTTGCCATGCAGGCGGACATCATTTTGGCCGAACCCGGCGCGCTGATCGGCTTTGCCGGGCCCCGGGTGATTGAGCAAACCACCCGGCAGAAACTGCCCGAGGGATTCCAAAGGGCGGAGTTTCAATTAGAGCATGGCTTTGTCAACCGCATCTGCCCCCGGGAGGGGCAAAAGAGCCTGATCGCCCAATTGCTGCGGCTGCATGTGCCCCCGGAGGATGCATGAGCGAACAAACAGCCCCTGTTCAGAATATCTATGAGCGCGTACAGGCCTCCCGCAGGCACGACCGGCCGGACGCGCTGCAGTTCATCCGGGCCATTGTGCCCGACTTTATTGAGCTACATGGCGACCGCCGGTTTGCCGATGACGCCGCCATTGTGGCTGGCTTAGGCACGTTAAGCGGGCAACCCGTCACCGTGCTTGCCCTGGAGAAGGGCGAGAACAATGCCGACAGGCTGCGCCGCAACTTCGGTTCCGCCCAGCCTGAAGGCTACCGCAAGACGCTGTATCAGCTCCGCCAGGCGGAGAAGTTCCGCCGGCCCGTGCTGTGCTTTGTAGACACGGCGGGGGCGGCCTGTGGTATTGGTGCCGAGGAAAGGGGTCAGGGTTCGGCCATTGCGGAAAACCTGTGGGAACTGATGGGCCTTCACGTGCCTGTGATCAGTTTGATCATCGGCGAAGGGGGCAGCGGCGGCGCCCTGGCGTTGGCCACTGCCAACCGGGTCTACATGCTGGATGATGCCATTTACTCTGTGCTGTCCCCCGAGGGGGCGGCCAGCATCATCTGGAAGGACGCCGGACGTGTGCAGGAAGCCAGCGAAAGCCTGCGCCTGACCGCTCAGGATATGCTGGATCTGCGGGTAATCGATGGTATTGTGCCCCAGGGGCAAAGCCAGGCCGGCACCCTGGACGCAGCGCGGGCCGCTATGACCCGGGCGCTGGCCCAGTTGAAGGCCATACCACCCGAACGCTTGCGCCGGGAGCGGTACCTGCGCTTCCGTGGCCTGGGGGTGTTGATTTCATGAGCCGGGGCTTCCATATCCCCGCAGTCTGCCTGCGGCGGTCCGTCGGCGGAATAGGAAAGGAGGCGGTGCTCCAATGATCTATCTGGTATGCGATTCCACCGCCTGCCTGAGCCAGCAGGAAGCCCGGGGGCTGCAGGTCATCCAGGTGCCGATGCACTATATCCGTCAGGGTCAGTCCTTTGAAGAAGGCTATACGGAACCGGGAAATGCTCCCTGCCTGACAGCCGGCGCCCAATTGGGCGATTATAGCACTGCCCAAGCCAGCATGGCCCAGTTTGCCGATGTGTTTGCCCGTTTACTGGCGAAGGGACATCAGGCGCTGTGCCTATGCATCTCTTCCCGGCTAAGCGGCACTTTCCTCAACGCCAGCAGCGCTGCCCGGCAGATGGGTGGCGATGCCGTGGTGGTAGTGGATTCCCGCAGCACGGCGGGCGGGCTATATCTGCTGCTGCGCCGTGCCCGCGCTTTGCTGGATGCCGGCCACAGCCTGCAGGAGACCGCGGCCGCTCTCAAGGCCCTGCGCTATAGACAGCATACGCTGTTCACCACAGGGAACATGGATCCTCTGCGCCGCAGCGGCCGGCTGGGTATGGTGCGCCTGTCTGTGTCCGCTTTTCTGAACCTGCGTCCGGTGCTGCGGTTGGCAGATGGCAGGGTGGTCAGTCACGTCACCGCCCGGGGCCGCAGTCAGCAGTATCGGGAATTGCTGGGTCTAATCAGGCAGCCGGAAGGGCCCCTGGTGGTGCAGCATTGCCAGGATCCGGAGGGCGCCCAGACTTTGGCCACCCGTCTAAGGCAGCAGGGGTATCAGGTGCTGTTGCGCCCCCTGGGCACGGTGCTGGCCATTCACCTGGGCACGCCTTGTTTGTCGGTGGCCTGGGTGGAAGAGGGATAATACTGATATGTAATGCCCCATTGTCAAGGGGGAAA
>JAAZBR010000063.1 GCA_012513735.1 Clostridiales bacterium
CTATTTGCACGGGGACCTGCTGATTGCGGGCTTCGACCAGGTGATCCCGGCGGAGCCAAAGCGATTAGACAACGTGTTGGTGCCCGAAGCCGTTCCCCGGCAGATACGCGCTGCAGGTTTTGGCGCTTTGCTGGTGCCCGGCATCCATTCCTTTGATAGCGGGTTTGCTGATGCCCAGTATACCCTGGAGCGTATCCGTGCCACCCATCTGCAGCCCCTGGGATTAGGGCCTGAGGAAGTTCAAGTGCTGCGGGTCAACGGCCTGTCCATTGCATGGCTGCACGAGGGTCGGGAGGTGAATGCCGTCGGCCAGAAGGCGGCCGGTGGGGAGGAACGGGCACAGTTGCTGCGTGCCCGCAGCGACGAGCAGCTTTTTGAGCAGGTGCGGGCATTGCGCCCCTACCATGATGTTGTGGTGGTGTCCATTGCTCAAGGCAAACAAACCGGCGCCACACCCACCGCTGCTCAGCGGACGCTGGCCCGGGGGCTGGGGCAGGCAGGGGCCGACCTGATCCTTGGCATGGGGGCGGAGCAGGTGCAGGAAATAGAGGTCTATGCCTTGCCCGATGCATCAGGATGCCAGCGGGATGTGCTGATTGCCTACTCCATGGGGACGCTGTTGACTGAAAACCGCAATCGGCGGGAAGCGCTGTCCGGGGTGCTGCTCAACCTGACGCTGGAAACCCGCCCGGGCGGACAAGGGCTTCGCTATACCAGCATTCTCTATACGCCTACTTACGTGCGCAAATGGGCGGAGGGGGGCAAGCAGCGGTTTGCCATTCTGCCCAGTGCGGCCCAGGCGCCGGAGGGGATGAGCAATACACAAAAGGAGGCCATGCAGCGCAGCCTCCAGTTAATACAGTCAGCCTTCCAGGGCAGCCCGGCGCAGCTTTATACTCATACTGATTTACATTAGCATTACCTGTAATGGCGGGTTTTATAGTTGCGGCGGGTTTTGATTTTGGGCTTCTTCTTGCGGTTCAGCAATTTGTACAGCACCTGGCTCAGCACCACCACCGCGCCCACGGGCAGCAGCACGATGGCAAGAAACTCCAGCGAAAAGCGGGGGAAGGGGTTGGGGTCAGCGTCGGAGTAGGCGTTGATTTCCTCCACGCTGGGCGCCAGGGATGGTCTGCGCGCAACGCTGCGGCTGGCCGTGAGCTCGTATTCAATGGGCTCCTTATTAGGATCCTGCGGGCTGTAGGTCATGGTACCCACCACCTCGCCCTCTTCAATGGGCGCTTCCAGTTTGCGGATGAATACCGTGGTGGTGCGCTCGTTGTACACGTTCAGCCAACTGTCGGTTTCGCCGGCGAAACCGATCAGGTGATCGTCGGCCGTGGGGTCCAGCTTGCGGATGTTCAGTTCCAGCCGGCCCAGGTTGGCGTCGCCCAGGTCATAGCTGGAAATATCGATCACCTTGGGGTTCTGGGCGTAGATCTGCTCGATGCTGGTGGAGATGAACTGCGAAAAGCCATACTCCATCAGCTTTTTTGTGTCAGTCCAACAGCGCTGGTAGTTGGTGTTCTGCAGCACCACGCTGATCAGCTTTACTCCGTCCTTTTCAGCGCTGCCCACAAAGCAGCTTCCTGCCTTGGAGGTACGGCCCGTCTTGATGCCGTTGATGAAGGGATAGTAGTATTGGCCGTCGTCGCCCTCGCTCTGCTGCATCAGCACGCGGCTGAAGCTGCTGAGGCGGCGTGCGGCGCTCCATTCATTTCGCTCCAGCGTATAGCTGTACAGGGAGGCAATCTCCCGGAACTGCTCGTTTTCCATGGCCACCTTGGCGATGAGGGCTAGGTCCCGCGCCGTGCTGAAGTGGTTGTCGTCGTGGTAGCCATGGCTGTTGACAAACTGGGTGTGCAGGGCGCCCATGTTGCGGGCGGCTTCATTCATCAGCGCTACAAAGGCCTGCTCTGAGCCGGAGATGTGCTCCGCAATGGCAATGGCGCCGTCATTGCCCGAGGCCACCATGGTGGCTTTCAACAGGTCATCAAAGCGAATCTGCTCTCCCGCCTTCAGCTCAATGCGGCTGGATCCCTCCGGGATCGTCACAGCGCTCTCGCTGATCGTGACCAATTCCTCCAAGTTCTCGGCCATGATCAGGCCCAGGTAGACGGTCATTATTTTGGTGGTTGACGCCGGAAACCGGCTGTCATCTGCGTTTTTTTCATAGAGGGTATTGCCGGTCTGGGCGTCGATCAGAATCGCGCTCTGGGCGCGCAGCTGATCGGTGCGCAGGTTCTCCGGCCGGGAGGCATCGTAGGTATCGCTGGCCAGGGCGCTTCCCGCAGGCAATACCAGCACAAGCAGCGGCAACAGGAGCAGCAGTGCCGCAAACCGCCTGAATTGACCGTGCAGGAAACCATCCCTCCCCCTTTTTAAAGTGCGCATATCCTATCACAAATCGATGGATTTGTATAGTTTGGGACCGTTTTCGTACAGATTGTTGCCCCACCGGTCAATCAGCACCAGCACGGGCATACCCTCCACCCGGAAGCGGTGGATGGCCTCGGTGCCCAGGTCCGGATAAGCGACCACCTGGCTTTCCTTGATGGCATGCGCAATCAGCGCGGCGGCTCCGCCCACGGCGCCAAAGTAGACCGCGCCATACAGGCGCATGGCGTCTACCACGTCGGGCCCCCGCAACCCCTTGCCGATCATGCCGCGCATCCCCAGTTTCAGCAGGGGGGGCGTATACGCATCCATGCGATAGCTGCTGGTAGGGCC
>JAAZBR010000064.1 GCA_012513735.1 Clostridiales bacterium
GCAGGTTTTGTGGTGCGGGAGCGGACCAGGCTGGAGCTGGTCAACGCCGACGTGACGGTGCTGGAGCACGGCAAGACCGGTGCCACCGTGATGCTGCTTCTCAATGAGGATACCAACCGCGCCTTTGACATCTCGTTTCGCACGCCGGTGGTCAATGATACCGGCCTGCCCCATGTGTTTGAACATGCCACCCTGGGCGGCTCGATGAAGTATCCGTCCCAGTCGCTGTTTTTCAACCTGATCCACCAGACCTACAACACCTTCATGAACGCCATGACCACCGACCTGATCACCACCTATCCGGTAGCCTCGCTGTCGGAAAAGCAGTTGCTGAAGTATGTGGACTATTATGTGGACAGCGCTTTCAATCCCCTGCTGATGCAGGAGGAGGGCATCTTCCGCGAGGAGGCCTGGCGCTATGCCATGGCCGACAAGGACGCGCCGCTCACCATCGCGGGCACCGTGTACACCGAGATGCAGGGCGCCTACAGCATCGAAACGGCCAGCATGTTCAACTTCCGCAAGACGCTGTTTCCGGGCAGCCAAGCCGGCAACTCCTATGGCGGGCACCCGGCCCACATTCCCCAGATGACCTGGAATGATCTGAAAAACTATCATGACAACTACTATCACCCATCCAACTCGCTCACGCTGCTGTACGGCAAAATTGAGGATGTGCCCGCTTTCCTGACGCTACTGGACGGCTACTTCTCCGCCTACGACAAGAAGAAGTTCGCCTTTGAGGACGCTGCCTACCAGCCGCTGACCGCGCCGGTGGAGCAGCGCTTTGACTTCCCGGTGGAAAAGGGCAGCGACACCACCAACGGCGCTGTGGTCTACTATGGCTATGTGCTGACCGACGCCACCCCCGAGGACGAGGATGCACTGGACCTGCTGACCACTTTGCTTAACGAAGCCTCCTCGCCCTTTCAGCAGGCCATGAAAAAGCAGTTGCCCTCGGCCAAGGCGTCCTGCTATTACAGCAACGTCACGCCCGAGGTCAGCGTGGTGTTCCAGGCCAGCGGCATGAAGGCAGAGGACGCCCCCCTGTTCAAGCAGGTGGTGGAGGAGTCTCTGGCCGGTGTAGGCGAGCATGGCTTTGACCCGGCCTCAGTGGAGGCTGTGGCCGCCGCCACCCGTCTGACGCTGCTGCTGTCCACCGAGAGCGCCAGCGTGGGCACCGACGTGGCCCCCAGCATCGCCTATATGTGGGCGGCCAGGGGGCAGACCGATGCTTACAGCCGCTATGTGGACAATACCGCCAATTACGTGCCCTTTGCCGAGCAAGGGGTGTACCAGCAGATCATCAAAAAGCATCTGACCGACAACCCCCGCACCGCGCTGGTGGTCACCGCGCCCGCGCCCGGCCTGAAGGAACAGCAGGACCAGCAGCTGGCAGACGAGCTGGCCGCCAAAAAGGCCGCCATGACCGAGGACGAGATCAGCGCAATCGTGGCCTCTACCGCCGCTGCGGGCGCGCAGCCCGTGGACGATTCGGCCCATCTGGTGGCCAGCCTGCAGGCGGTCACCGTGGACACCCTGCCCGAGGAGCGGCGCATCTATGCCATCAGCGACGAGGTAGGCGAAGACCAGGTACGCCGCATGCACGCCCAGGCAGACGTGGGCGGCGTGGGCCAGACCCTGCTGCTGTTGGATGCCGGGACCATCGCCCAGGAGGATCTGCACTGGTATAAGCTATACGTAGATCTGCTGGGCAAGCTGGACACCGCTCGGCACGATAACGCCGCCCTCAGCGCGCTGATGACCCGCTATCTCTATAGCTATGAGCTGCGCCCCACCGTGTATGGCGGCCCCAAGGGCGACCAGTGCGCCCCCTTCCTGCGGTTCAGCTGGATTGCCATGGACGAGGACATGGCACCCGGCTACGAGCTTGCTTATGAGCTGCTGTACGAAACCAAGCTGGATGATGCCGCCAAGGTGGCCGACGTGCTGGCGCAGATCAAGGCCAGCCTCAAGCAGACCATCACCAACGGCATCTATCAGGTGCAGGTGTATCGGGCGTTTGCCTCGGCCTCGCCCAGCTTCGCCTACTTCAACTACCTCAACCATTTGGACTACTATGCCTTTCTGGAGCAGGCGGAGGCCATGCTGGCCGCCGATCCCGCAGCCGCTCTGGCCAGGCTGAACGCCATCCAGCAGCATCTGCGCGTACGCACGGGCGCTGTGTCAGCCTTCGCCGGCAGCCAGGAGAGCGCTGCCAACCACCGGAAGGCGGCGGACGCGTTTATTGCAAAGCTGGAGGACGCCCAGCGCGAGAAGGCCGGCTACCAACTGCCCGCTGTGGCGCACCGCGAAGGCTTTGTGGTGGATTCGTCCGTGCAGTACAACATGCTGTACGCCCCCTATGCCCAGCTGGGGTTGGAGGGCACCAACGGCGACATGGACGCGCTGGCACGCCTGGTGTCGGATGCCTTCCTGTATCCCAAGCTGCGCGACCAGTACGGCGCCTACGGCGTGCAGCATGGTGCGACGGAGGACGGGGTGTTCATGCTGTCCTTCCGTGACCCCAACGTCAAGGAGACCTTTGATGTCTACGCTGCGCTGCCTGAGCTGATTGACAGCATGACGCTGGAACAGGAAAGCCTCAACGGCTACATCCTGTCCGCCTACAGCGGTTATGCGCTGTCCCAGGGCGAACTGTCCGGCGCCCTCAGCGCCCTGCTGAGCGCTTTGGATGGCAAGCCCCAGGAGCGCTATCTCACCTGGATGCGCGAGCTGAAGGCCCTGACGCCCGACAAGGTGAAGGCCTATACCGATATGTACCGGGCCTTGTATGAAAACGGCTACCGCTCCACCGCGGGCGGCGCCAAGGTCATCGACAACAACAAGGATTTGTTCGACAAGACCTACAACCCCTTCGCCGTCAAGGATACCTCGGGCGACGTGCTCAGCGACGTAAAGGAAGGCGATGTGTACTACGAAGCCGTGCGCTTTGCCTATGAAAACAAGGCCATGGTCCCTGTGGAGAAAGGCGTGTTCGGCGTCAATGAGCCGACCACCGTGGGCGACCTGGTGGGCACGCTGATGGCCATGGTGGGCATTCCCGGCACGCCCAAGGAGGGTATGCCCGTGCTGGTGCAGGCGGGCATCCTGGCAGCGGATGATACCATTGATGCGCCGCTTACCCGCGAGAAGCTGGTGTGCACCTTCTACGGCCTGCTGATGGCCGTCCCCGGTATGGCTGCGGACGCCAATCTGCCCCCCTTGACCGACATTGCCGACGCGGATCAGATCAGCGCCGGAGGCGAGCAGAGCATGCAGTTCGCCCTGGGCAAGGGCTTGCTGCTGGCCCAGGACGGCCTGCTGCGGCCCCAGGATGTCGCCACCCGTGCGGAGCTGGCACATGTGCTCTGGACCATCGACAACATGAAATAGACAGTATCCTGGCGATATCCAACCGGGCTCCGCGAACAGGCGGGGCCCGGTTTGCTGAGAGTTGCCGTGTCCCCGCCTGCCTTGCTTGTCCAATCGTTGCCCTTTGCCTATAAGATACGGAACAAATGAGTAAACGCACTGCCTTCATGGCATCGCGAAAGGATACAACAGTGACCGATCTCTTGCTGAAAGAAGCGCTCATCTATGACGGCACGGGGCAGCCGCCCCGGCAGATGGACATACTGGTGCGGGGCGACCGCATTGTGGCGGTGGGGCCGGACCTGCGGGCAGAGGGGGCGGAAATCCATGCTCTGCAGGGCCTGTCCCTGGCGCCCGGCTTTATCGACGCCCACTCCCACAACGACTGGATGGCCATTAAGCAAAACCCGCTGCCCTGGTTTGAACCCTTCATCCGGCAGGGCATCACCAGCTTCATCACGGGCAACTGCGGACTGTCGGCCACCGGCTTTGAAAAGGACAGCCCCTACAAGGATCTGGTAGGCGGCGGGCTGTTCCACTTTGAGGGCACCACCGGCTGTTATGGCGATATGGACAGCTTCTTTCACGCCATTGACGGCAAGGTGCCCTGCAATATCGCGGCGCTGATGGGCCACAACTCGGCCCGGGCGGGGGTAGCGGGCAATGAAAACAGGCCGCTGCACGAGGACGAGCTGCAGCGCATGCTGGCCGTGCTGGACAAGGGGCTGAAGCAGGGCGCCTGCGGCCTGTCCCTGGGGCTGATGTACGAGCCGGGCCTCTACGCGCCCCGGGAGGAACTGCAGGCAGTGGCCGACCTGTGCGTCCGTTATGATCGGCCGCTGACGGTGCATCCCCGGGCGTGCTCCAAGGTGTCCATGGCATATCCCCAGTTGCTGGGCCGGCCCCACCTGCTGCGCGCCCTGGACGAGCTGCGGGAGCTGGGCCGCGGCACACCGCTAAAGCTACAGTATTCCCATGCCATCTTCGTGGGCAGGCGCTCCTTCCCCTACAAGGACGAGATGCTGCGCCTGTTCAGTCAGATGCGGGCCGAGGGGATGCAGCCGGGCTTTGACATCTACAACGAAACTATGGGCACCACTGTGATCACCGTGGTGATGCCGCCCTGGTACCAAGCCCTGAGCCCGCAGCAGAAGCGCAAACCCCTCCCCCTGGTGAAGTTCAAGCTGCTGGCCCGGGCCAGCGTGCTGCTGCTGGGGTTTGATTTTTCGGACATGACCATCGCCTGGATCGGCCCCGGCCACGAGCAATACGAGGGCAAGACGGTGGCGCAGATCGCGGGCGAGATGGGGGTGCCGGACACGGAAGCCTATCTCACGCTATGTGAACTGTCCAACTTCCGCGGGCGCATCAACATGGGCCCCTACAGCACGCCGCAAATTATTGAAGAGCTGGCCCGCCACCCCGACGTGCTGTTTATGACCGACGGCTGGGTGGAAGCCCATGGCGTGCAGAACCCCGCCATCTACGACTGCTTTCCCAAGTTTCTGCAGCAGTCCCTGAACGGCAGGGGCGATACCCTGCCAGGCACCGTGCGCAAGATGACCGGAGCCACGGCGGACCGCTTCGGCCTGCGGGACCGGGGCTACATCCGCCCGGGAGCGTATGCGGACATCACGGTGTTTGACCAGCAGGCGCTGAGGGAAGGCGTGCCCGATCAAAACGCCGCCTTTGGTATCCACAGCGTGTACATCAACGGCCGACAGGTGCTGAAACAGGGCGTGCTGCACGAGGACGCGCTGCGCACCAGCGGCCGCGCGATGCGGGTATAGGTGAACCGCAGCAAATTACGCAGGCAAATTGGTGCTTTGCCTGCGTTTTGCTTGCGCACAGGACATGGGAGGGGTATACTTCTTGCGTGCGATGTCCCTGGGAGAGCAAACATAAACAGCAATGACGGGAGGATGCTCCATGTCCAAGTATTTTGGTACCGATGGTTTCAGGGGAGAAGCAAATGTTGGCCTGACTGCAGAACATGCCATGCAGATCGGCCGTTTTCTGGGCCACTACTATGGCCGGGACCGCAAGGCGCGGGTGGTGATCGGCAAGGACACCAGGCTGTCCAGCTATATGCTGGAGGATGCCCTTTCGGCGGGCCTCACGGCCTCGGGGGCGGATGCCTACCTGCTGCACGTGACCACCACCCCCAGTGTCAGCTTTGTCACCCGCACCGAGGGCTTTGACTGCGGAGTGATGATCAGTGCGTCCCATAACCCCTACTTTGACAACGGTATCAAGCTGGTCAACGGCAGCGGCGAAAAGATGGACGAAGAGGTGCTGCTGGAAGCCGAAAAGTACCTGGACGGCGTCATCGGCCCCTTCCCCTATGCCACGCGGGAAAATATCGGCAAGACCATCGACTACTTTGCCGGCCGCAACCGCTACATCGGCTACCTGATTGGCCTGGCGCGCAACAGCTACAAGGGCATGCGGGTGGGCCTGGACTGCGCCAACGGCAGCACCTGGATGATCGCCAAGTCGGTGTTTGACGCCCTGGGCGCCACCACCTTTGTGATCAACGACAAGCCCACGGGCCTGAACATCAACCTGGACAGCGGCTCCACCCACATCCAGTACCTGCAGCAGCACGTGCTGGACAACAAGCTGAACGTGGGCTTTGCCTTTGACGGCGATGCCGACCGCTGCCTGGCGGTGGATGAGCACGGCCAGGTGATCACGGGCGACCACATCATCTACCTGTACGGCCGGCATATGAAGGAACGGGGCAACCTGCTGGACAATACGGTGGTCACCACCATCATGTCCAACTTCGGCCTGTACCGGGCGCTGGATGAAATCGGCATCCAGTACAAGAAGACCGACGTGGGCGACAAGTACGTCACCGAGTGCATGCGCAAGCACGGCCACCTGCTGGGTGGCGAGCAGAGCGGGCACATCATTTTTGCCAAGTACGCCAACACGGGCGACGGGGTGCTGACCGCCATGAAGGTAATGCAGGCCATGATCGACAAGGATCTGCCGCTGTCCAAGCTGGCGGAACCCTGCCGCTTCTATCCCCAGGTGCTCAAGAACGTGCGCGTGCAGGATAAGGACAAGGCGCTGAACAACCCCGCCGTGCAGCAGGCCGTGAAGGAGGCCGAAAGCCTGCTGGGCGACAACGGCCGCGTGCTGCTGCGCAAGTCGGGCACCGAGCCGGTGCTGCGCGTGATGGCGGAGGCCGAAAGCGACGCCCTGTGCCAGCAGGTAGTGGACGGTATCATCCAGGCCATGAAGCAGGCGGACCTGGTGATTGCCTGAAAGGAAGAAACCATGTATCAGAACAAGGATCTGTTTGACCTGAGCCGCACCCTGGCCGCTCCCCTGTTTGAGGGCAAAACCTGGCCCTGGGAGGTGCTGAATGATCTGCAGGATTTTATCCTGAAGCTTGGCCCCACTCTGCCCGCTGACAAATTTCGCCACATTGCGCCCGGCATCTGGATCGCCAACGATGCCGTGGTGGCGCCCACGGCCTCCCTGCATGGCCCGCTGATTATTGATGAAGGAGCGGAGGTGCGCCACTGCGCCTTCCTGCGGGGCAGCATCCTTGTAGGCAAGGGCGCGGTGGTGGGCAACAGCACGGAGCTTAAAAACACCCTGCTGTTTGACCAGGTGCAGGTGCCCCACTACAACTACGTGGGCGACTCGGTGCTGGGCTACAAGGCCCATTTCGGCGCCGGCGTCATCACCAGCAATGTAAAGGGCGACAAATCGCTGGTGGTAATCAAAGAAGGCGACAATCGCCACCAGACCTGCCGCAAGAAGGTGGGCGCCCTGGTGGGCGACCTGGGGGAGATCGGTTGCAACACGGTGCTCAATCCGGGTACAATCATTGGGCGGAACACCCAGGTGTATCCGCTTTGCAGCGTGCGCGGGTGCGTGCCTGCAAACAGCATTTACAAGGGCGAGGGCAAGATTGTATCAAAAAGCTGAACACGGCGGACAACGGTGTGCACAGCGGCATGTTGCTGATGGTCTGTCTCTCCCCCGCATCATGAAAGGATTGGTGATCCCTTATTCTTCCCGACCTGGAGTTTACCCCCCTGGCGCTGAGCGACCGCGAGTGGATGGAAAGCTGCTTCCGCGCCGGCCACCGGGGTTCGCTGGAATACAGCTTTTCCTCTCTGTTCATCTGGCGCGATATCTATAAGCTGTACGTGGCCCGCATGGGCGGCTACGCCATTGTGCTGTCTAATATGGAAGACCCCGCCTTTGTTTTCCCCCAGGGTACCGGGCCGCTGCTGCCCGTGCTGCAGGCGCTGATGGCCTACACGAAAAAGCGGGAGCTGCCGCTGCGCTTTAATACCATTCTGCAGGACGACCGGGCGCGCCTGGAAGCCCTGTTCCCCGGCGAGTTTGAAATTGAAGAGATCCGCTGGGCCTTCGACTACATCTATGAGACCGAGCGGCTGGCCACCCTGGCCGGCAGGAAACTGAGCAGCAAGCGCAACCATATCAACAAGTTCATGAAGACCTACCGGGACTGGACCTTTGAAAAAATCACACAGGATAACATTGAGGAAGCCAGGGCCATGCACAGGCAATGGTGCGCCCAGGTGAACTGTGCAGGCGATCCCGGCCTGGCCGAGGAATCCTGCGTGGTGAAACAGGCCTTCCAGCATTTTTTCGCGCTGGGCTTTGACGGCGGCCTGCTGCGGGTCAACGGCAAGGTGGCGGCCTTTGCCATTGGCGATCCCCTGAACGACGACGTTTATCTGGTGCATATTGAAAAGGCGGACAATGAGATCCCCGGCGCCTACCAGATGATCAACCAGCAGTTTGTGCAGGCCTTCTGCCGGGGCTACCGGTTTGTCAACCGGGAGGATGACACCGGCGACGAGGGCCTGCGCCGCGCCAAGATGAGCTATGATCCGGCCTATCTGGTGGCCAAATACGCGGCCCGGCAGATCACGCCGTGATCCGCCGATCTCATCCCGATGACCTGCCCCAGGCCAGACAGCTCTGGATGCAGGCCTTTCAGGACAGCCCGGAGGCCACGGATTTCTACTTTGCCCACCGCAACCGCTGGCATGACATGCTGGTGGAGATGGAGGGAGACCAACTCCGCGGCATGCTGACCATGCTGCCCATGGATCTGTGGCTGGCGGGACAGGCGTTGCCTGCCCGCTATTTCTTTGCCATCGCCACCGACAGGCGCTTCCGCGGCCGGGGCATCAGCACCCGGCTGATGGCTTGCGCGGAGGACCTGGCCCAGCAGGAAGACTGCGCCGCCGCCCTGCTGGTGCCGGCGGAAGGGCCGCTGTTTGATTTCTATGCCCGACGCGGCTACGCGACCACATTTTCCTATGACACCCTGACGCTGACGCCGGACCTGCTGCCCCCCTGCCCCCAGGGGGTGCGGCTGTTGCCCTGCACGGCACAACACATGCTGCGCCTGCGGGATGCCGCCTTTGGCGCAAGCTGCCTCTACGCCCGCTGGGGGCTGGAGGCCCTTTCCTATGTGGAGCATGCAGCCACCGTGTATCAGGCCCCTTTGCTGCGCTTTGGGGCGGCAGGAGGCGAGGGTTATGCCTATGCCGAATGGGAGGGGGAGACCTTGGTCATCAAGGATCTGGCGCTGCGGGGGCTGTCCGTACCCCAGGCGCTGGCCGCCCTGCACAGCCAGTGGGGTGCGTCCCGCTATGTGGTGCGCCTGATGGAAGGCCAGGGGCAGGCGGTGGTAGATGCGCTGGCCGGGGCCGATGGTACTTGCACGCATACCCAGGCTAAGGCCTTCGATTTCCTGCGCCTCTGCCGCACGCCCTATGGCATGCTGAAGCCGCTGGGCCCGCTGCCGCCCGCCCAGGGCGCGGCTCCCTATCTCAGCCTGGGAAAAGACTGATGACGCTTTCTGTTGACCTCTCTGCTGTTCCCCCGCCGTCCCTGGGCGCGTTTGTATACCCAGAGGTGCTTGAGGGTACTTTTGTCAGCCGCCCCAACCGCTTTGTGGCGCTGGTGGATGGCCCCGAGGGGCGGGTGGTTTGCCATGTGAAAAACACCGGGCGCTGCCGGGAGCTGCTGCTGCCCGGCGCCCGAGTGGTGCTAGCCCGGGGCCGGCAGCCCAAGCGCAAAACGGCCTACGACCTGATCGCCGTCTACAAGGGCAGCATGCTGGTCAACCTGGACAGCCAGGCGCCCAACCATGTGGCCCTTCCCTGGCTGCAGGCCCGATATCCGCAGGCTCAGGTGTGCCGGGAGGTCGCCTTTGGAAATTCCCGGCTGGATTTCCATGTACAGGGCCCGGAGTTCAGCCTGTATGTGGAGGCGAAGGGCTGTACCCTGGAGCAGGACGGCCTGGCCCTGTTTCCCGATGCGCCCACGGAGCGCGGAATCAAGCACCTGCACAGCCTGATGCGCTGCGTGCAGCAGGGACACCAGGCCATGGCGCTGTTTGTCATCCAGATGAAGCCGGTCACCGCCTTCAGTCCCCATGACGCCATGCACCCTGCCTTTGGCCAGGCGCTGCGGCAGGCCGCCCAGGCGGGGGTACAGGTAGTAGCCTATGACTGTCTGGTGCAACCCCACTGGCTTAGCCTGGATGCACCGGTACCGGTACTGCTGTAACAGACGTCAGCACGGTTGTGCATGATCATCATCGCCCGCAGATTGCGGGTGTTTTTATACTGATGTAAGACTTTAATGCATCCAAAGCGGTGCGGGCTTTTGCTCCGCCGCAAGGAGCAGACGAGGGAGGCGTAGTGGCGCTACGCCGACCGAGCAGCCGACACAACAGTGGGACAAAAGCGCCAGCGCGACGATGCGTTGCCGTTTGGAATGAGTATTATTAATCGTCTAACCTTTGCGCTTCCCTGCACGTAGTATAGAGTGAAGGCAACAGGATGCATCTGCGCTTTCCAGTGAATTCCCAAGGAGACGCCCATGATTTCCGACGAACAGTTCACCCAGCAGGCTATGGACATGAGCCCCGGGCTGTACCGCCTGTCCATCAGCATGCTGCGCCACGAGGCCGACTGCCGAGACGCCGTGCAGCAGGCGTTGCTGAGGGCATGGGCCGCCCGCAGCCGCATTGACCCCGGGCGTTTCAGGGCCTACCTGACGCGCATCGTAATCAACGAATGCCACAACATCCAGTGCCAGCGCATGCGGGTCAGCCCCATGGCGGATTTGCCGGAACCCGAGCCTATTTGGCAGCCCGAGGAATCGGGGCTGGCCGCCGCTATTGAAGGCCTGCCCCCCGCCCTGCGGCTGCCCCTGCTGCTGCGCTACATGGAAAACTACACCGAAAAGGAAACCGCCCAGGCACTGGGCATCTCGCTGCCGGCAGTCAAAAACCGGCTGTTCCGCGCCCGGCGCGCACTGAAAAAAACGCTGACGGATTGGGAGGTGGCCCCCGAATGAAAAAGAACGCTTTGAACAGCCAGCGGCTGAAGGGCCTGTTCCCACCGCCTTCCCCGGCGTATGAAGAGAGCGTTCAGCGCACCCTTCAGCGCCTGCAATCCGGAAAGGAGATCCCTGTGATGAAAAAGAAACTCAGCCTGGGCCTGGTGCTGGCCCTGATTCTGTCGCTGCTGGTGGCCGCCGCCGCGGTGGCCGCCATCCTGTCCCCCACGGCGGACATCTTTGGCCTGCTCTATGGCAAGGAAAAGCATCAGGCCCTGTTAAAGGGCGACATCGCTGCCCTGGGCGACAGCCACCCCTTTGACGACCTGGACATCGTGCTGGAGGAGGCCGTATACCAGTCGGAAGGCGACATGCAGGGCCTGTACGGCACCGGCCTCATCAAGCCCCGTGAAGGCGCCAATGTGGTGCTGATGGC
>JAAZBR010000065.1 GCA_012513735.1 Clostridiales bacterium
ACATTGTCCAGCTTCTCCTCCGTCTGCGCGGTGAAACCGGTGTCCACAATGGGGGCGAAGTAATCGGTCATCAGTCCGTTGACGGTGCGCCCCAACTCGGTGGGGTACAGCCGCTTCTTCTCGCGGGACACATACCCGCGGGCAATCACAGTGGAAATGGTGGGCGCGTAGGTAGAGGGACGGCCGATGCCCTGGTCCTCCAGCGCCTTGACCAGCGATGCCTCGGTATACCGGGTAGGGGGCTGGGTAAACTTCTGTTCCGTCAGCACCTCGTGAAGCTGCACGGGGTCGCCCTCCTTGCAGTCCGGCAAGGCGGACTGAGCCTTTTCCTCCTCTTCATCAGCGCCCTCTTCGTAGATGGCGGTAAAGCCCTTGAAGCGCATATGCTCGCCATAGTAGCGCAGCGACACGCCCTCATCTGCCAGCTCCATGGTCAGGGTATCATAGCGGGCTTCCGTCATCTGGCTGGCGATGAAGCGAGAATAGATCAGGCGGTACAAGTTGTACTGGTCTCGGGTCAGAAAGGGCTTGACGCTTTCAGGCGTACGGGAAGCCAGCGTTGGGCGGATGGCCTCATGGGCATCCTGGGCGTTGCTACGGCTCTTATACTCGTTGGGTTTGGCGGGTAGATACTGTTTGCCGTATTCGTTCAAAATAAGCTGCCGCGCAGCATCCTGGGCTTCCTTGCTGACGCGTACGGAGTCAGTACGAATATAGGTGACCAGACCCTGGGTGCCTTCCTTGCCCAGCTCCACGCCCTCATAAAGCCCCTGCACCACCTGCATGGTTTTGGCGGTGCTGAAATTGAGCTTGCGGGAAGCCTCCTGCTGCAGCGTGGAGGTGGTGAAGGGCGCCGCCGCAGACTTGAGGCGCTCCTTGGTCTTGACGGACTTGATGGTCAGCTTGGCCTTGCTGATGGCTGCCTTGGCCTTCTCCGCCTGGGCCTTGGTGGTGATCTGAGCACGCTTGCCGGCCAGGCTGTACAATTTGGCCTTCAGAGGAGCATCCTTGCTGCACTTCAGGCTGATCAGGCCATGCACATCCCAATACTCCTCAGGCACAAAGGCCTCAATGGCCTCCTCCCGGTCCACGATCATGCGGATGGCCACGCTCTGCACGCGTCCCGCAGACAACCCCTTGCGTACCTTTGCCCACAGCAACGGGCTTACTTTGTACCCCACCAGGCGGTCCAGCGCGCGGCGGGCCTGCTGCGCATCCACCAGGTCCATATCGATTTGCCGGGGTTTTTTCATAGCGCTAGTCACCGCATCTTTGGTGATTTCATTAAACACCACTCGCTTGGCTTTGGCCGGATCCATCTTCAGCGCCTGAGCCAGGTGCCAAGAGATGGCCTCCCCTTCCCGGTCCGGGTCGGTTGCCAGATAAACTTCGGAAGCCGCCTTGGCCTCCTTGCGCAGACGGGCCATGATGTCTCCCCTGCCCCGGATGGTAATGTAGTCCATAGCAAAACCGTTGTCCGGGTCAATGCCCAGACGGGATTTGGGCAGATCCCGCAGATGGCCCTGGGAAGCCTCTACCTTATAGCTTCTGCCCAGGAATTTACCTATGGTATGCGCCTTGGCAGGCGACTCGACGATAACCAGTTTGCGTTGTACAGCCACTCATTTTCCTCCATGCAGTCCAAGACGCCGTTGTATACGCCTCATGTAGGGGAATCATATCGCCTGCCCGTTGAACTTGTCAATAACCGTCCGGTCGCCGCATAGACGCCGGAGTGGCTACATGGTATACTTTCCCACGAAAAACACAGGAATGCGAGGCTATGACATGTATGATGTGCTGATCATCGGCGGCGGTGTGATCGGCTGTGCTGTAGCGCACCGGCTTTCGGAATACAGGGGCCACATGGCCGTGGTGGAAGCCGGGCCGGATGTTTGCCAGGGGGCCAGCAGGGCCAACAGCGGTATTGTACATGCCGGCTTTGATGCGGTGCCGGGCACAGAAAAGGCCCGGTTGAATGTAAAGGGCGCCCGCATGATGCAGGCGTTGTGCAATGCGTTGGGCGTGCCCTACGGGCAGCCGGGCGCCATGGTGCTTGGGTTTTCGGAGGATGATCGCGCCAGCCTTCAGACACTCTATAAGCGCGCTCTGCAGAATGAGGTGTCCGGCTGCCGATTGATTGAGGGTAGAGAGGCCCTTACCATGGAGCCCCAGCTCAACCCGGCTGTAGTCGCTGCCCTGCATGTGCCCGCTTCCGGCCTTGTCAGCCCTTATGAGCTGACGTTAGCTCTGGCCAACGCCGCCGCCAGGCGGGAGGTCGCCTTTCTGCTGAACACCCGCGTGCAGAGCATCAAGCCTGTGGCCGGTGGCTGGGCCTTGCACACAAACCGGGAGATTTTGCGCACCCGTGCCTTTGTCAATTGCGCGGGCATCTTTGGTGGGGAATTGCACAACCAGGTGTCCAGCCGCCCGGTCAGGATCATTGCGCGGCGCGGACAGTACTATCTGTTGGACAGAGCCCCTGTGCTGCCCTTTGGTATGACCATGTTTCAGGTGCCTACCGCCATGGGCAAGGGGGTGCTGGTCAGCCCCACCACCCATGGCAACCTGCTGATCGGCCCCACGGCGGAGGATATCCCCGATATGACGGACACTGCCACTACAGCCTCGGGCCTGCAGGAGGTGCTGCAGAAGGCCGCCCTCACATGGCCCGCCATCAGCGTTCAGGATACTATCACCACCTTCTCCGGCATCCGCGCCCACGAAGCGGCGGGTGACTTTATCATCGGGGCCGTGGAAGGGGCGAAGGAGGGCGCGTTTGAGGCCATTGGCATCGAAAGCCCCGGCCTGTCCGCCGCCCCCGCTATCGGGCAGGAACTGGGCGACTGGGTCGCCTATGCCATGCAGTTGGTACACAAGCCAACGTTGACTCCGCTGCCGCCCGCGCCCAAATTCTTCCGCCACATGAGCAATGCTGAAAAGCAAAGCGCTTGCGAAAAGAACAGCGATTACGGCCACATTGTCTGCCGGTGCGAAATGGTAACGGAAGCAGAGGTGCGCCAGGCCATCCGGCAGCCGGTGGGTGCGCGAAATCTGGATGGCGTAAAGCTGCGCACTAGGGCAGGCATGGGGCGCTGCCAGGGCGGCTTCTGCAGCCCCCGCATTTTGCACATCCTGTGTGAAGAGCTGGGCCTTGCTCCGGAACAAGTCACCAAGTTCGGTGGCGCCAGCCAGATCCTGGTCGGCCGCCTGCAGGACATTGCAAAGGAGGGATTGCGCCATGGGCAATAAGCCCACCGCAGTTGACCTTCTTGTGATCGGCGCAGGCCCTGCAGGCCTGGCTGCTGCCATCGCGGCCTATGAGGCCGGCGTTGAGAGCATTCTAGTACTGGAGCGGGAGGAACAGCAGGGCGGTATCCTGAATCAATGCATCCACAACGGCTTTGGCCTGCATCGCTTTCAAACGGAGCTGACGGGGCCGGAGTATGCCCAGCGGGATATCCAGCGGGCCCAGGAGCTGATGATTGATGTGCGCACCGGCGTCACTGTGCTGGAAGTAAGCAACGATCGCCGGGTGACCGCCATCAGCAGAGAACGGGGCCTGCAGGTATTTCAGGCCAAGGCCATCATCCTGGCCATGGGCTGCAGGGAACGTCCCCGTGGTGCGCTGGCCATCCCCGGCACGCGATGTGCGGGGGTGTTCAGCGCAGGCACCGCCCAGCGGTTTGTCAACCTGGAAGGATACATGCCGGGCCGGCGGGTGGTGATCCTGGGATCCGGTGACATCGGCCTCATCATGGCCAGGCGCATGACGCTGCAGGGAGCAAAGGTGCTTGCCTGCGTAGAGCTGATGCCCTATTCCAGCGGGCTGAACCGCAATATCGTCCAGTGTCTGCAGGACTACAGCATTCCTCTGCTGCTCAGCCATACGGTGGTAGACATACAGGGCCGCGACCGGCTGACCGGCGTAACGGTGGCCCAGGTGGGCGTTGACCGCAAACCCATCCCGGGAACCGAGCAGCATATGGCGTGCGACACCTTGCTGCTGTCCGTTGGCCTGATCCCGGAGAACGAACTGTCCCTGGGCGCTGGCGTGCAACTCAGCGGCATCACCGGCGGCCCGCTGGTGGATAACAGCCTGCAGACCAATGTACCCGGCATCTTCGCCTGCGGCAATGTGCTGCATGTGCATGATCTGGTGGATCATGTGTCCGCAGAGAGTGCGGTGGCCGGCCGGGCCGCTGCAGCCTATATTCATGGACGCTCCTGGCAGGGAACCACCGTGCCCGTTCATGACGGCGCCGGTGTCCGCGGCAGTGTACCCCAGCGGTTGCTGCTGCCCGATGGGCCGGCGGATTTTGAAGTGCGGCTGATGTTCCGGCCCACAGAGGTATTCCACAACCAGTATGTGTTGGTGAAAGCAGATGATCGCCTGCTGCTGTCCCGCAAGGGCAGGATCTATACCCCCGGTGAAATGGCAAACGTGGTGCTGACTCCTGCCGTGCTGGAGGAATGCCGCGGGGCGCAGCAGGTCACGGTAGAAATCAGCCCCACCAAATAGGGAGTTTCACCTTGATCTATCAGGTTTCCTTAGCATACATAGCCAAAGGCCACCCTCCCGCCCTACTCCGGGTACGGGGGTGGCCTTTCCTTTTCTGTCAGGAAACAGCTGCTCCAACTATGCTGATGCTATTGTTCGGCCTCCGCGTATCCACGAGGGTTCTTCGTCTGCCAGCGCCAGGCATCCCGGCACATGTCATCCAGGGTTTTACGGGCGGTCCAGCCAAGCAGCGCCTTGGCCTTGGCAGGGTTGGCGTAGACAGCCGCCACATCCCCGGCCCGGCGCGGACCGATGGCGTAGGGCACTTTTACCTGGTTGACACGCTGAAAAGCTTCCACTATATCCAGCACGCTGTACCCGATGCCCGTACCCAGGTTCATGGCCTCGCAACCGGTGTGCTGCATGGCGTAATCCACGGCTACCACATGACCCTCCGCCAAATCCACCACGTGAATGTAGTCCCGCACGCCGGTGCCGTCCTTGGTATCATAATCATCACCAAAAACGCTGAGCTGCTTCAGCCGTCCCAACGCTGTCTGGCTGATGTAAGGCATCAGGTTGTTGGGGATGCCGGAGGGATCCTCGCCAATCTGCCCGCTCTCATCTGCGCCCACGGGGTTGAAGTAGCGCAGCAGCACTACAG
>JAAZBR010000066.1 GCA_012513735.1 Clostridiales bacterium
CATCTTCGGCGGCGCGCTGTGCCTGATGTTCCAGGTCTGGGTGGTCTACGCCCGCCTGTATTCCCGGCACGGCCACAACCTGTCCCGGGGGTTCAAGACCCAGGGCATTTTGCTGTTTATCGCAGCCCTGGCCCTCAACGCGCTGCTGGTAATCGTCTATCCCGCCGTACTGGGCAGGTCCGGGTTCCTGCCCTTGGTAGGGCTGGTGGTGCTGTTCCTGCTGCAAACCTTCGCCACGGACTTCACAGCCCGCAATATGGCCACCGGCCGCCTGCTGCGGGCTCTCGCGCTCATCCCCATCCACCTGGCCTTCGGCGCGCTGCAATTGTGGCCGCTGTCCGTGCTGCTTGCCCCGGACACCTTCCAGGTGTACCTTTGGCTGCTGGCGGCGTTCACCGCGCTCACGGTGCTGCTCCAAGTCCTGGCGTCCCCCCTTGGGAAGCAGGCATCCGGCCCTTCGGAACCCGTATCGCCGCCCCAGGGCACCAGCTTCAAGCTGTACAACACCATGACCTCCAACGCGTTCATCGCGCTGAACATCTCCCTGCTGTGCTACGCCTGCTACATCCGCTTCCAGCCCGCCATCGGGCCGGTCATGGGCCTGCTGTCGCTGCTGGGCTGGGTGGTGATCATCGCCGCGGCGGGGTATCTGGGCTATTGTTTCCTGCGCAACAACCGCCTGGGCAAGCGGGATAAGCCCTCCGTGTTCGGCACGGGTGCTTTCCTGTGGATCGGCACCACGTTCCTGGTCTACAACGGCCTGCTGCCCCAGGGGACGGTGGGCACCCTCGTCGCCAACGGCCTGTGGGGCGTCGCCCTGGGCCTGATGCTGGCGGTCATCGTGAGCATCGGCAGCGACATGCAGAAGGTGATCCAATTGGGCCTGGCCCCGGCGGATGCGGAGGCCTACCAGCGCAACACCGCCGTCATGGTGGACTGGAGCGCCCTGCTCTCGTCGCTCTTGATGCTGCTGATCTTCACCGTGTCCAGCTTCGTCATCGACGGCCAATTGGACCGGGTGGACGAACTGGTGGGCATGAAGGACTTCATGTTCACGGCCATGCTGCTGCTGCCCCTGGTGTTTGTGCTGCTGGCGCTCATCAGCGCCCTGCGCCAGCCCATGGACAGCCACTTGCTGAAGCAGCTGGCCCTCTATGAGCGCATCAAGGACCTGGGCGAAGCCGCGGCGCCCTTGAAAAAGCGCCTGGAGGAGCTGCTGCTGCACACGCGCAAGATCATCAGCTTCCGCCTGCTGCGGCTGATCCTCCATCCCTTTTTCCCCTGCCGCGTGGTGGCCCGGGCAACGGTGGCCGAGGAAGACATGCCCGTGATCTTCGTGTGCAACCACATGGAGGTGTACGGGCCGGTGATCTCCACCCTGTATTTGCCCTACTATGCCCGGCCGTGGATCATCGCCAACATCATCGAGCCGGAGCGGGTGCGGGAGCAGCTGCGGCCCGGCGTGGAGCGCATCTTCAAGTTCCTGCCCCCTGCGGTGCGGAAGTTCCTTCTGGGCATCTTCTCGCCGCTGCTGGCCCACATCCTCCAGGGCGCGGACCCCATCCCCGTGTACCGGGGCGGCGGCAAGAACATCCTCAAGACCTTCCAGGTGACGGTGGAGACCATG
Source organism: Clostridiales bacterium (assembly GCA_012513735.1). Classification (GTDB taxonomy): domain Bacteria; phylum Bacillota; class Clostridia; order Christensenellales; family Aristaeellaceae; genus UBA1038. The sequence goes on from JAAZBR010000066.1 coordinate 1,628, forward strand.
GAGGCCATGGAGAATGTGCTGGTGTTCCCGGAAATGCCCGTCGCCGAGGACGGGGCCTACGACAGCGAGGGCGTGGGCGCGTTCTACACGGGGTTTTGCGCCATCGCGGAACGGTACTACCGGCGCACGGGCCGGTGCACCAGCTTCATCCCCCTGTACGCCAACCCCCGCAAGCGCACGCTGAACATCGGCCAGGGCATGCGCTATGACCCGGACAACCCCAAGACCGAGGAGCGGGAGCGGATCATCCAGTACCTGCACGAGTGGATGCAGGCCGAGGAAGCTGCGCAGTAAGCGGGGCATTCCCTGGAAAAAAACGACAGCCCACGCCAAAATCGGCGTTGACCCCGGGATAAAACTGTGGTACCCTGTCAGCATACCTTATAAAGAGCGGTTGAGGGACTGGCCCGATGACA
>JAAZBR010000067.1 GCA_012513735.1 Clostridiales bacterium
CCGGCGGGCCCATGCTGTCGCTGGATCTGGGACAAGGTCCCATGGATCTGAACACCGTGTTTGAGGCTGTGGGTGCGCTGCAGGCCGGCAGGATCACCCCGGAGGACTTGGCCTTTGTGGAAGAGGTGGCCTGCCCCGGATGTGGCAGTTGCTCGGGCATGTTTACCGCCAACAGTATGAACTGTTTAACAGAAGCCCTGGGGCTTTCGCTGCCGGGCAGTGGCACGGTACCCGCTGTGTACGCCAAAAGGCTGCGCCTGGCCAAAGCTACAGGTATGCGCATCGTGGAGCTGCTGGCAGAGAACGTGTGCGCCCGGGACATCATGACGGCGGACGCCCTACACAACGCGCTCACGGTGGACATGGCCCTGGGCTGCAGCACAAACACCGCGCTTCATCTGGCAGCCATTGCCAGGGAAGCGGAGCTTGCATACAGCCTGCTGGAACTCAACAGCATCAGTGCGGCCACGCCAAACCTGTGCAAGCTGGCGCCTGCCGGCAAGCATCATGTGCAGGATCTGGACGGTGCAGGTGGCATCCCCGCCGTCATGAAGGAGCTGGACCAGGCCGGGCTGATCAGGAGGGACTGCGCCACCGTATCAGGGATGTCAGTGGGTGAGTTGGTGGATCGTGCAGTCAACACCGGCAACGGCGTTATCCGCACAGTCAAAGAACCCTACTCCACCCAGGGCGGGCTGGCCATTCTGTTTGGCAACCTGGCGCCTGGCGGCGGCATTGTCAAGCAAAGCGCTGTTGCATCTAAAATGCTCAAGCATCAGGGCCCGGCCAGGGTGCACAACAGCGAGGAAGAGGCCGCGGAGGCCATCCGCCAGGGCAAGGTGCAAAAGGGCGATGTGCTGATCATTCGCTACGAAGGCCCCAAGGGCGGACCTGGCATGCGGGAAATGCTTGCCGTCACCTCAGCCATCGCCGGCATGGGACTGGATGAGGATGTGGCACTGTTGACGGACGGTCGCTTTTCCGGCGCCACCCGAGGCGCGGCGATTGGCCATATTTCCCCCGAGGCTGCATCTGACGGGTTGATTGCGCTGGTTGAGGACGGTGACCTGATTGACATCGACATCCCTCAAAAGCGCCTGAATCTGCTGGTGGATGAGAAGGAAATCGCCAGGCGAAAGGCTGCCTTCAGGCAGCCCGAACGACCCGGGGTGACAGGCTATCTGCGGCGGTATGCAGCGGCCGTCTCCTCTGCCGATCAGGGCGCAACACTGCAAGGATAGGGAGGAGCGCATGAAACGCTACAAGATCTTTGATACTACCCTGCGGGATGGTGAACAGGCCCCGGGATGCAGCATGGACCTGCGCGAAAAGGTCGAAATGGCGCTGGCCCTGGAGCGCTTGGGGGTTGATGTGATGGAGGCCGGCTTTGCGGCCGCCTCCAAGGGCGATGCAGAGGCTATTGCAGCGGTGGCATCTGCGGTGAAAAACAGCACCGTGGCCAGCCTGGCCCGCTCCACCAAAGCGGACATCGACGCGGCTTGGGAGGCCGTGAAGGGCGCTGCGTTCCCACGTATCCATACCTTTCTAGCCACCTCGCCCACCCATATGCAATATAAGCTGAAAATGAGCGAGGAGCAGGTACTGGATACCATCCGCACCGCCGTGTCCTACGCGGTGAAGCACTGCGCCAACGTTGAGTTTTCTTGTGAAGATGCCACCCGCAGTGAACTTCCGTTTCTGGCCCGCGCGGTGGAGACGGCCATTGCGGCGGGGGCTAAGGTGATCAATCTGCCTGATACCGTGGGCTATGCCGTGCCGGGCGAAATGCGCCAAATGTTTTCCTACGTGCTGGAGCATGCCAAGGGGGCGGAGACCGTTGAGTTCAGCACCCACTGCCACAATGATTTGGGGCTAGGCGTTGCCAATACCCTGGCCGCCATGGAAGCCGGTGTCACCCAGGTGGAGTGCACCGTCAATGGCATTGGCGAGCGTGCGGGCAATGCAGCGCTGGAAGAGATCGTGATGGCGCTGCACACGCGGCGCGATTACTATGGTTTTGACACCCATGTGGACACCACCCGCCTGTATCCCACCAGCCGCCTGCTGTACCATATCCTGGGCATCACGGCGCCCATCAACAAGGCAATTGTGGGCAGGAATGCCTTTGCCCACGAGGCCGGCATTCACCAGCACGGCGTGATGGCAAACCGCGAAACCTACGAGATCATGACGCCTGAATCGGTGGGGCTGACCCAGAACAAAATGGTGCTGGGTAAGCATTCCGGCAAGCATGCGGTGGAGGATGCCTTCAAACAGCTGGGCTATGAGTTCAGCAAGGAGGAAGTGTCGGAGCTATTCGTGCGCTTCAAGCAACTGTGTGACCGCAAGAAGACCATCTCAACCAGGGACCTGGAAGCGCTGACCAGCTATAAGTCAGGGCCGGTCAAAAAGGGTTACACGCTGGACCGCTTCAGCGTGCATTCCGGCAATGCGGTTTCCGCCTCTGCCGTGGTGCGCCTGTCGGATGGAGAGCAGATCATTGAAGAGGTGGCTGTGGGCAACGGCCCCATCGATGCCGCGCTGAACGCCATCGACAAGATCATGCCCGTGCCCGAGCATGCGTTGGTGGACTATACCATCCAGACCATTTCGGAAGGCAAGGACGCTCAGGGCGAGGCCATGCTGAAGATCACCTGCGGTGAAGAGATGGTGACGGGTCGCGGGCTGTCCACCGACGTGGTGGAAGCCAGCGTGCTGGCCTATGTTAACGGCATGAACAAGCTGCTGTGAGCGGAGGCTGAATGAGGATAGAGATTTTTGACTCCACGTTGCGCGATGGCGCCCAGGGCGAGGGAATCTCCTTTTCGGTGGGAGATAAGTTGTCCATAGCTAAAGCGCTGGATGACTTTGGCGTAGCATACATTGAGGCGGGTAATCCCTACTCTAATCCCAAAGACATGGCCTTCTTTGAGCAGATCGCCAAGGATCCCTTGAAGCACGCCAAACTGTGTGCCTTTGGCAGCACCCGGCGCAAGGGGATCAAGGTGCAGGAGGACGCCAATGTGCAGTCCCTTCTCCAGGCTGAAACGCCGGTGATCAGTATTTTCGGCAAGTCCTGGGACCTGCATGTAGAAAAGGTGCTCAAGGCCACGCTGACGGAAAACCTGGACCTGGTGGGGGATACCATTGCCTTTTTCAAAACCCGGGGCCTGGAGGTGGTGTTTGACGCCGAACACTGGTTTGATGGTTACAAGCACAACCCCGAATACGCCCTTCAGGTGCTGAAGGTGGCCCAACAGGCCGGGGCGGATGTGTTGTGCCTGTGCGATACCAACGGCGGCAGCCTGCCCTCCTTTGTGGCAGCCGGAACCAGGCTGGTGTCGGACACATTTAAACAAACCAGAGTGGGCATCCATGCCCACAACGATATCGGTTGTGCTGTGGCCTCCTCCCTGCTGGCGGTGGAGAACGGCGCCGTGCACGTGCAAGGCACCTTCACGGGCATTGGCGAACGCTGCGGTAATGCCAACCTGAGCGCGATCATCCCCACCCTGCAGCTCAAAATGGGCCATGAGTGTGTGCCGGGTGATCTGGCCCACCTGACAACGCTGGCGCGGGAAGTGATGGACATCTGTAACCTGCCTGTACCGACCACCCGCCCCTATGTTGGCAGCAGCGCCTTTGCCCACAAGGGCGGTATGCATGTGGATGGGGTACAGAAGCTGAGCGCTTCCTTTGAACACATTGACCCCCAGTTGGTGGGCAATACTCGCCGCTTCCTGATGAGCGAGGTATCGGGCCGTACCACCGTACTGGCTAAGATAGCCGCCATTGCGCCCCAGTTGGAGAAGGATTCACCCGAGGTCGCCGCCATGGTGGAGCGGGTGAAGGAGCTGGAGATGGAAGGATACCAGTTTGAAGCGGCCGATGCCAGCTTTGAATTGATGATCCTCAAGGTGCTGGGGCGATATACCCCTCATTTCCATCTAAGCATGTACCGCACCAGCGGTGAGTTCCCGCCGCCCGATGGGGAAACCAGCGCTTCTGCCATGCTGAGCATCCAGGTGGAGGATGAGCGGGAAACCACGGCAGCCATGGGCAACGGCCCCATCAATGCGTTGGACACGGCGCTGAGAAAGGCGTTGACAGTATTCTATCCTCAGCTCGGCAAGGCACGCCTGACCGACTACAAGGTGCGCGTGCTGACGGGAGAGGAGGCAACGGCCTCCAAGGTGCGCGTGCTGATCGAGTCCAGCGATGGTAAGAACACCTGGACCACGGTGGGTGCCTCAACGGACGTGATTGAGGCCAGCTGGCAGGCGCTGGCAGATTCCTTTGAATACATCCTGCACAAGAAAGAAGGTAGACTGGAATGGGCATGACCATGACGCAAAAAATTCTGGCGGCGCACTGCGGGGCGAAGAGCTTGGCCGCCGGCCAGATGGTCCTGGCGGATCTGGATATGGTGCTGGGCAATGATGTAACGGCGCCTGTGGCCATCAATGAGTTTGAAAAAGCAGGCTGTGAAATGGTCTTTGACAAGGACAGAATAGCCCTTGTGCTGGATCACTTTACGCCCAACAAGGACATCAAGGCAGCGGAGCAGTCCCGGCAGGTGCGGGTCTTTGCTCGCAAGCACGGGATCACCCACTTCTATGATATCGGGCGCGTGGGTATTGAACATGTGCTGCTGCCCGAGAAGGGGCTGGTGACCGCGGGAGATCTGGTGATCGGTGCAGACAGCCACACCTGCACCTACGGCGCCCTGGGCGCCTTCTCGACGGGTGTGGGCTCCACCGATATGGCGGTGGGCATGGCCTACGGCAAGGCGTGGTTTCGGGTGCCGGAGGCCATTCAGGTACGCCTGACCGGCAAGCTGCAGCCTTGGGTCAGCGGCAAAGACGTGGTGCTGCACCTGATCGGCATGATCGGGGTGGACGGGGCCCTGTACCAGTCCCTGGAGTTTACGGGGGACGGCGTGGCCTGCCTCACTATGGATGACCGTTTTTGCATCTGCAACATGGCCATTGAGGCCGGCGGTAAGAACGGCATTTTCCCTGTGGATGACGCAACACTGGCCTACTTGAAGGCTCACGGCGCCAAAAAGCCCCGGGTGCATACGGCTGATGCCGATGCCTCCTATGTGCGCACCATTGACATTGATTTGTCCCAGGTGCCGCTGACGGTGGCTTTCCCGCACTTGCCTGAGAATACGCGCACCTTCAAAGATGTGCCTGGTAACCTGCGCATCGACCAGGTGGTGATTGGCTCCTGCACCAACGGCAGGCTGGCAGATATTCAGCAGGCGGCCCAGGTGCTGAAGGGCCGTCAGGTGGCGCAGGATGTGCGCTGCATCATCATCCCCGCAACGCAGAAAATCTATGAAGAAGCGATGAATCAGGGGCTGTTTCAGATCTTCCTGGATGCAGGTTGTATTGTGTCCACCCCCACCTGCGGGCCCTGTTTGGGCGGGCACATGGGTATTCTGGCCAGCGGAGAACGCTGCGTAGCAACCACTAATCGTAACTTCGTGGGCCGCATGGGGCACCCCAAGAGCGAGGTGTACCTGGCTAACCCCAGCGTAGCCGCCGCCAGCGCCGTCCTGGGCCGCCTGGCCTCGCCCGAATAACTGTAAGGAGAGCATGAGATGAAACTGCAAGGGAATGCCTTTGTATATGGGGATCACGTGGATACCGATGTGATTATCCCCGCCCGCTATCTGAACACCGCCGATGCCAAGGAGCTGGCAAAGCACTGCATGGAGGATATCGATGCCCAGTTCGTCAGCCGGGTCAAGCCGGGGGATGTGATCGTGGCCGGCAACAACTTTGGCTGCGGCTCTTCCCGGGAGCATGCGCCCATTGCCATCAAGGCGGCAGGGGTGAGCTGTGTGGTAGCCAGATCCTTCGCCCGCATTTTTTACCGCAATGCCATCAACACGGGCCTGCCCATCGTGGTCAGCGACATCCCCGTGAAGGCGGGGGATCAGGTGGCTGTGGATCTGTCTGCGGGCAGCATTGAAAACCTGA
>JAAZBR010000010.1 GCA_012513735.1 Clostridiales bacterium
ATTCATTCCCCAGGAAGGCATTGCGCCGCTGTTCATCTTGTTCACGGTTGTGTTTACCTATAGCCAGAGCCTGTTGGTGTTGCGTGCGCAAATGGATCTGCGTGCGGCCAACTCCCGGCGCGACATGAACGACCAGGCTGTGGCTTATGCCGCTGTGGCCACCACACGTAACCTGTGCGTGAAGGCAGCCGTTATTGCGCTGCTGTTCATGGTGGGCGGCGCCATCTGTGGCCTGTATGTGGCCATGATCCCGCTGCTTCTGGGCTTGCTGATGGCCTTTGCCAGTGCCTGCCTGCTGACCGCGCCCCTGTGGGCGGCGGCATCCGCCCGTTTCACTTCCCGCAAGGGCGGCCGTTAATCCCAGGGCGGGGAGGCAGACAACGCCTCTCCGCCTTTTTCGAACCCTTCTTTAGGCATTGATGGATTATGGAGGGGCCATGCAGGCATTTGTCCGCCGCGCGCAGGAGTACAGCATACCGGGCTATCCGGCCTGGCTTGCTTCGCTTTTGCATGCACGGGGCATTGATACCGCTGAGGCAGCGGACGCCTTCCTTTCACCCTCCATTGACAGCCTACATCCGCCCGAGATGCTGGCCGGAGTGCCCCAGGCGGTGCAGCTCATCCGCGGGCTGGGGGCACGGCATGCGCGGGCTGTTGTCTATGGCGATTATGATGTGGATGGGCTGTGTGCCTCTGTGATCATTTGGGAGGCGCTGCAGGCTGTCGGTTTGAAGGCCATCATCTACATCCCCGACCGGCATCAGGAGGGGTATGGCCTCAACGAGGACGCTGTCCGGAAGCTGGCGCCCCAGGCGGAGCTGCTGCTGACGGTGGACTGTGGCATCACCGCTGTTGATGGGGTGGCGCTGGCCCGGGAGCTGGGCATGCGGGTGATCGTAACCGATCATCACCAACCTCCGCAGGAGCTGCCCCCCGCTGACGTCCTGATCAACCCCCTGCTGGGGGAGTATCCCTTCCCCTCCCTCTGTGGGGCAGCTACCGCCTGGAAGCTGTCCTGGGCGCTGTGCGGCCGGGCTTTTGCCATGGACCAGATCGACCTCTGCGCCCTGGCCACCATTGCGGACATGGTGCCTCTGCTGGGCGAAAACCGGGTGATTGCTTATTTCGGGCTACAGGCGCTGGCCGTTTCCAAACGGCCGGGCCTGCAGGCGCTGAAAGCCCAGGTGGGCCTGGAGGAGGGACAGCCGGTCAGCGCGGATCGGGTCAGCTTTGGTCTGGCCCCCCGTCTGAACGCTGGCGGACGCCTGACCACCGCGCAGGATGCGCTGGCGCTGCTGCAGGCAAAAAACCCGCACCAGGCAACCACCCTGGCGCTGACCCTGGGCAGCCTGAACACAGCCCGTCAGGAGGAGGAGCGCCGTATGCTGGAGGAGGCAGAGACGCTGCTGGCTCAGCGCAGCCTGTTGCATCGGCATACCATCGTGCTGTGCCGGGAGGGGTGGAACAAGGGAGTCGTGGGCCTGACAGCCGGCAAGCTGGCAGAGAAATATGGTCTGCCCACGCTGGTGCTCAGCCGCGAGGGAGATTCCTGCGCGGGCTCCGGGCGCTCCGCCGGCGGCATCGATCTGCATCAGGCCTTGGTGGACAGCGCCGAGGTGCTGTCCCGATTCGGCGGCCACAAGCAGGCGGCAGGGCTGACCTTGTCCGTTGACCGGCTGCCCCGTCTGGAACAGTTGTTTGAAGCTGCGGTGGTTGCCCAGCTGGAGGGGCGGCCTTTGTACAAGCAGGTCGTCTACGACGCGCCGCTGTCCCTGGACCAGGTGACCTTGCACACAGTACAGCAGCTTGAAAGCATGGCGCCCTTTGGCGTTGGCAACCCCACGCCCACCTTTCTGCTGGAGAATGTGACCATTGCTTCAGCGCGCTCCGTGGGGGCGGGCAGCCGCCACCTGAAGCTGTCTTTGGTGGATGGCATGGAACAGTGCGACAGCATTGCCTTTGGTATGGGGGACAGGGAGCAGGGGCTGCCACCTCAGGCCGACGCCATTGTGCGGGTGACGACCAATGAGTATCGTGGCCGTCTGAGCGTACAATGCCAGGTGAACGCCCTGCGTGCCGGTACCGTGGCTTTCCGGGCGGACGGGCAGGCAGAAGCCCTGGCTCTTGTGCAGGATTTGCAGGACTGCCTGTCGAATACTATACAAGTGGTGGTATCTCCCTGGCAGCAGGAGGATGTCATCACCGGATATCAGGGGACGCTGCTTGTCTGCAGATGCTTTGATACAGCCCAGGCGCTGCACCGCCGGTACCCCGTCTTTGAGACGGTTTGCGGACAGCACAGCGATCCGCGGGGGGGACACACCATTCTGTACCGCACACCGCTTCATCAGGTGGCTGCCCCCTTTGAGCGCGTCATCTTCTGCGATGGCTTGGTCACCCACCAGGAGGCTGCTTTGGCTGTGCAGCAGTTTCCCGGCGCAGTTGTTTTGGCAGCCTCTGAGACGCCTGCCCTGACAGCCTTGCGCGCAGAGATCCGCCTGAGTGTGGAGGATATGCGGGAGATCTATCGCCTGCTGCGCAGCGACATCCACCTGAATGCTCTGCCCTGGTCAGCGGCCAAACGACTGGCCGCCGCCCTGGTTTTGGCGCAGCTTCAACTCGTTGCCCTGGAGGATGATACCCTGAAGTTGCTGCCCATGCGCAAATGCGATCCGGCAGAGAGCGCATTGTACAGATTGCTTGCCTGAGGAGGAAGCTTGGCTCACAGCAGTTTTGAGTGCCTGACTTTGGAGGAAATGATCGCCAGGATGCAAAAATACCATCCTGATGATAACTATGCCCTCATTGAAAAGGCGTTCAACTATGCGCAGAAGGCCCATGAGGGGCAGCTGCGCAAATCCGGCGAGCCCTATTTTTCCCATCCCCAGAACGTGGCCAGCATTCTGGTGGAGATCATGATCGATGCCCCCACCGTGGCGGCTGGCCTGCTGCACGACACGGTGGAGGACAATGAGGACATCACCCTGGAGGACATTGAGAGCGAGTTTGGCAAGGAAGTCGCTCAGCTGGTGGATGGTGTCACCAAGCTGGGCCGCCTCAACTTCACCGACCGGGAGGAGCAGCAGGCGGAATCCCTGCGCAAGATGATCCTGGCCATGGGCCGAGACATCCGCGTGGTGCTGATCAAGCTGGCGGATCGCCTGCACAACATGCGCACTCTGGCTTTCCAGAGTTCGGATCGCCAGGTGGCCATTGCCAGGGAAACGCTGGATATCTATGCGCCCATTGCGCACAGGCTGGGTGTCTACACCATCAAGCAGGAGATCGAAGACCTGGCTTTGCGCTACATCGATCCGGAAGGTTACCGTGAAGTGGCCCACAAGGTGGGTATCAAGCGGGTGGAGCGGGAGGCGCAGATTACCACCATCATTGAAACGCTGACAGAAAAGCTCAACGAAATGGGCATCAAGCACTTCGAAATCGAGGGCAGGCCCAAGCACCTGTACAGTATCTACCGCAAGATGGTGATTCAGAACAAGCATTTTGAGCAGATCTATGACCTGATTGCCGTGCGTGTGCTGGTGGAAAACATACCGGATTGCTATTCTGTGCTGGGCGTTGTACACACCCTGTGGAACCAGGTGCCCGGGCGGTTTAAGGATTACATCTCGGTGCCGAAAAACAACATGTACCAGTCGCTGCATACCACGCTGATCGGCGGCCGCAGCATTCCCACTCCCTTTGAGGTGCAGGTGCGTACCTATGAGATGCACCGGGTGGCCGAGTACGGTATTGCGGCCCACTGGAACTACAAGGAGGGCGCGGGCAACTCAGGGCTGGACAAGAAACTCTATTGGCTGCGGCAAATCCTGGACTGGCAGTCCGAAACCCGCGACAGCAAGGAGTTTATTGACGGTCTGCGCACTGACCTGTTCAGCGAAGAGGTGTTTCTTTTTACGCCCAAGGGCGACATTGTGAACATGCAGCGCGGCGCCACCCCGCTGGACTTTGCCTACCGCATCCACTCCGCCGTGGGCAATGCCTGTGTAGGCGCCAAGGTCAATGGCAAAATCGTGCCTATTGATACCGAGCTTGTCACAGGCGACCGAGTGGAGATCATGACCTCGTCAGCCTCCAAGGGCCCCAGCATGGACTGGCTGAACGTGGTCAAAACCCAGCAAGCCAAGGCCAAAATCCGCCAGTTCTTCCGCAAGGAACTCCACGGTGAAAACGTGGCCAAGGGCAAGGACCTGCTGGAAAAGGAAGCCAAGCGCCGTGGCGCCAAATTAGGCGAGCTGACCAAGGCTGAATACCTGGAACCCCTGCTGAAGAAGTATGCCTTTTCCGACCTGGAAACGCTTTTTGGCGCGGTGGGGTTTGGCGGGCTGCCCGCCATCTATATCATCAGCCGCCTGCTGGAGGAGCAGAAAAAGGAGACGGATTCGGTCTCCCAGAAGCGTGCTCCAGTGTTGCCCGAGCCCACCGAGGTACTGCGCCAGGGAAAACCCAGCCACGGCATCTATGTAGAGGGCGGCGCTGGGATGCTGGTGCGCTTTGCTCACTGTTGCAACCCGGTGCCGGGAGATGAGATCATGGGCTATGTTACCCGCGGGCGGGGCGTTACGGTGCACAAGGCGGACTGCATCAACGCCATCAACTCCGAACCCGAGCGGGCCATCCGTGTGAGTTGGGCGGAGGAGGGCGCGGGAACTTTCAACGCCTCCATCCGTATCGTGGCCTATGATCATCCCAGCCTGCTGGGCGAGATCACGGTGTTTGTATCTGACATGGGGGCGCCTGTGACGGCGGTTTCCATGCGCAGTAACAAAAATGGCACGGTGACCATCCACATGGTGCTGCAGGTGACCAGCAGAGAGCAGCTCCGCCAGATTGTGACCCGTATTCAAAAACGCTCGGATGTGCTGGAAGCCTTCCGCAGCGTCAGCTAAGGAGAAACATGAGAAGCGTTGTACAAAGGGTGCTGAAGGCATCCGTTGCCGTTGACGAAGAGGTGATTTCTGCCATTGGCCCGGGGCTGATGGTGCTGCTGGGCGTGGAGCAGGGGGACAGCGAACAGGATGCCCGCAGCATGGCGGACAAGCTGTCCAAGCTGCGCATCTTCCAGGATGAGCAGGGAAAGATGAACCGGTCCGTGCTGGACGTGGGCGGCGCCATGCTGGTGGTCAGCCAGTTTACTTTGCTGGGCGATGCCCGGGGGCAGAACCGGCCCGGCTTTACCAGAGCAGAAGCGCCCGACCGGGCCAACATGCTGTATGAAATCTGTTGTCAGCGGCTAAGGGACCTGGGGCTGCAGGTGGGACAGGGCCGTTTTGGTGCTCACATGCAGGTGGAGCTTGTCAACGACGGGCCGGTCACTATCCTGCTGGACAGCCACAAGCTGTTTTAGCTGACTCTACGCAAGAAAGGAACACCATGATAATAAAAACCGTCCCCACAGGGGAAATAATGGAAAACTGCTATGTGCTGTATTTGCAGGAGCGGGACGATGCCCTGCTGATCGATCCGGGCGATGAGCCGGAGAAGATCAAGGAAGCGCTGGGCGGACGCCAGGTAGCGGCCATGCTGCTCACCCATGGACACTGGGATCACACCGGGGCGCTGCATGCCTTCCCGGACGTGCCTATCTATATTCACAAGGCGGATGCGCACATGCTGAGGATGACCCGCTTCACTGCAGGTAGCTTTGTGCAGGATGTACAGCCGCGGCCTGCGCCCACCGACTTTGTGACCGACGGGCAGATTTTAAAACTGGCGGGCATCACCCTGCAGGTGCTGCATACGCCCGGGCACACGCCCGGGGGGGTATGCTATCGTGTAGGTGATGACATTTTCACCGGGGATACCCTGTTTGACGGCGACTATGGTCGCACCGACCTGCCGGGCGGCTCCATGGCACAGATGCGGGAGTCCCTTCGCATGCTGCTGAGTTTACACGGGTGCCACGCCTACCCCGGCCATGGCGGCAGCATGCGTATCGCATGATCTTTTCCATAGCCACCCCGCGGCCCGACCTCAGCAAGGAGCTGTCGGATGTCGTGGGGCTTTTCTATGCCCAGGCCCGGCACAGCCAGCAGGCGGACGCCCCCCTGCGCATCTTCCATCACGAGCAGATAGAGGGGGACAGGCGCCTGTGCCGCATCAGGCTGGAAGGGGCGCTTCAGGCCGAGGCGGAAAGCCTGGAAGGCCTGCAGGCGACTGAGTTGCTGGAAAAGCGCCTCTGCAGGCGGCAGGCGAAAAACACGCTGTATGCCGCGCTGAAAAAAGCAACCGGCCTGCATCCTCCCTGGGGATCCCTGACCGGCATTCGCCCAACCCGCCTGGTCTATGCGCGGATGGCTCAGGGGCGGACGCTGCAGGAGGCCTGTGATGACCTGGTGCGCCGTTTTGACGTGATGCCCCGCAAGGCCCGGATGCTGCGCCAGATCGTGGAGGTACAGCAAACCCTGCCGCCTGCCGATGAGCAGACTGTGGATGTATATGTGGGCATCCCCTTTTGCCCAAGCCGCTGCCGCTATTGCAGCTTTATCAGCGCGGAGGTGGGCAGGGGAGAGAGGCTTGCCGCCTACTGTGATGCCCTGATCGCCGAAATAGACGCCACAGCGCAGTTGATTGGGCAGCTTGGCCTGCGCCTTCGCGCCTTCTACATGGGGGGCGGAACGCCCACCGTGCTGCCCCCGGAGCTGCTGCGGCAGGTGTTGCAGGCGGCAGGGCCCATGCTGGGAGTTTGTCAGGAGCGCACGGTGGAGGCCGGGCGGCCCGACAGCCTGGATGAAGCCAAGCTGCAGGTGCTGAAAGAGGCGGGGATCGGCCGCCTGTCCATCAACCCCCAGACCATGCACGACGAAACCCTGCGCACCATTGGGCGCGCCCACACTTTGCAGCAGACGGAGGATGCCTACCGGATGGTGCGGGCCATGGGCTTTGATTACATCAACATGGACCTGATTGCCGGTCTGCCGGGGGAAAGCCCCCGAATGTTCCGGCAGACCCTGGCCTGGGCCAGGGACATTGCGCCCGAGAGCCTGACCATTCACAGTTTGTGTATCAAACGCTCCAGCGACATGCACCGCTGGCAGGACAGCCTGCCCGCTCCCTTGGACGTGGAGCAGATGGTGGAGGAGGGCACCATTGCAGCCCAGCAGATGGGCCTGCGGCCCTACTATCTGTACCGCCAGAAGCATATGGCGGGCAACCTGGAAAACGTAGGGTACGCCTGGCCCGGCATGGAATGCCTGTACAACGTGGACACCATGGAGGATACTGTTAGCGTGCTGGCAGTGGGGGCCGGTGCCATCTCCAAGCGGGTCACAAAAGGGCGCGAGCTGGTGATGCGCGCGCCCAATGTAAAGGAAATCAGCCATTATGTAAGCCGTGTGCCCGAAATGATACAGCGCAAGCGCACCCTGTGGGGCCTTGAAACTACTTGATATAGTCGATGGCGCTGCGCTTTTGGCGTACCAGCCGCATGAAATCTCCAAACCGCACATGGAGGGGATGTACCCGGTAGGCCTCCAGCCCTTCTAGGTCATCAAATTCGCACACCAGCACCAGGTCATCATTGCCTTTGGGTGAGCCGGGCATGTTGGTTTCGATGCGGAAGCTTTTTAGCGTGGGTATTTCCTTCATAAACCCGGACGCAATGTCCAGCGCGGTGCGGATGTTTTCCTGCTTGGTGCGGCCCTGGGCTTGTTCCTGTAGCTGAAACATAACAATGTGCATGATCATGGGAACGGTTCTCCTTCGCTTTTTCTAATCGATCAGCCGCAGGTCGCGCCCCAGGAAGGCAAGCTTGCGGCTATACTGCAGATCGAGCAGCCGGCTCATGATGCGCTCGGTATATCGGTCTTTCAACTCCGTCAGGTTGAGGTTGGTGCTGATCACAGTGTGCAGTCGCCGATTCAGCCGGTGGTCGATCAGGGCAAATAACTGCTCTACTGTGATATTCTCCCACAGCGGTTCCGTGCCCAGATCGTCGATCAGCAGCAGAGGCACCTCCAGATAGGGGGCGGCCTCTTCTTCTTCACGGGAGAAATAGTGCCTGCGGATTTGGTTGAGCAGGTTGTTGGCTGTCAGGCTCAGCACCGGGATGCCGCGCTGGCTGGCCCTGACGCCAATGGCCCGCAGCAGATAGGTTTTGCCCAGGCCGCTGTTGCCATATAGCAGCAGGTTGTGCACCTGTGTATCGGGCAGGCTATCCGCAAAGCGCTCACACTGTTCACGCAGCAGGCGGGTGTAGGCCCGCTGACTTACCTCCATGCCCGGCATGGGGGTGGCCGGGATGCGGTTCTCGTCGTAGTTTTCGAAGGTTTGCTGTTCGTCGCTCCATGCATCCCCCTGCAGCAAGGTCTGATAGCGGGACACCACACAGTGGCACAGCCTGCGGCTGCTGTCCCCTGCATATCCGCGATCCTGGCAATCCGGGCAGCTATACAGGGGAGACAGATAATCCTCGGGGAAGCCGTTTTGTTGCAACAAGGCGGCAATCTGGCTGTTTCGCCGCTCGGTCTCTTCCTCAATGCCATGGGGGACGATTCCCTCCAGGGCATTCTGCAGGCCCGCAAAAATATCCGCTCGCTGCTGATCCAGCAATCGGCCGATCTGGGGACATTTGCGTTTGGCCTCCATCCGACGCCGACTTTCCTCCAGGGTATTTGCATCGCGCAGGGCTCGTCTTTCCTTCAGCGCCTGCTTGAGCAGCTCATTGTTTGTCATACTTACGCGCCTCCTCCAGCATGTCCCGCACGCTTTGGGACAGCTCTTCCTCTGAATACTCGCGCTGCTGGTACTGCTGTGCGCGCACTGTCCTGGCCTTTGCGGCAGGCGGTGCAATGGGGGCTGCGGCAGCCTGTTCCGATGTTACAATGCCCTTCTTCTTCCACGCGGTCAACTGGGGCTCAATGTCCTCAAAACGCCCACGACGCTGCGCCACTGCCTTGGCAGCCTGCAAGATCATGTCATGGGGTGCCAGCTTGCGCAGGGCACTGTAAGCTGTGAGGATGGAAGCCGGGTTGATCCGCATGCCCAGCGCAAGCAATACCTCCCGGGCGGCATGCATCTCTGTGCTTTCCTTTTCCAGTTGCAGTTCAACCTGCTTGCTCTGTCCACCTGCGCCCCGGCGGCGCAGGCCATCCAGCACGCCGTTCAGGTAGCCAAAGGAAGGATTGGAGGCCTTGACCGTTTCGGCACAGGCGGCCAGGATGCCATCCGGCATGAACTGCCAGTCATCCGTCCATTTGCGGTACAGCGCCAGCTCATCTTCAGTGGGCTGCCGGCGCATGTTAAAGCGGCGCAACACTGCCCGCGCACCCTCGTGGACCACTTTAGAGTGCCCCAGATAGTTTTCCGCCTCCTCGGGGGTGGTAATGCCTTCGCTGAGCATCTGCACAGCCAGCTTTTCCGCCGCCTTGAAGGTGAAGGATTTGCCTCGGGTATCCTTGCAGTAGTTGAGAAGCATCA
>JAAZBR010000068.1 GCA_012513735.1 Clostridiales bacterium
CCTGGCATATCCTGCCGCCCGGAAGGCGGCCCGCCTTTGATGCGCAGGCGCGCAAAAAGCGCCGGATTCCGCTGGCGGATGAGGCGGCGCCGGAGCAACACTATGGCCTGGCTCAGGGCAACTGCTGCATCCAGGCCCAGGGTTTGCAGACTGTGCTGGATGCTTTGATGAACCCGGGCTTTCTGAAAGAGAGTACCTTGGCTGATATGCGCAGGCCCCTGGGCAGCTTTGGCCACCGTTCGCCATACCTGCAACAGGGGATGGGCATTTTTCAGCTTCAGGATAAACGCATCAGTCTCCATACACTGTATGGCCATCAGGGGAATGCCTATGGCGCTGTGCACGCCGCCTTTTTCGAACCCATCAGTGGACGCGGGCTGGTTTTTCTGTCCAGCGGGGCGTCGGCAGAACGACAGGATTTTTTGTCCGCGCTGGTCAGCGATCTGCTGCTTACAGCCTTTGGAGATGACCGTGGATAACAGGATGATGGACGAGGTGCTGGAAGCAAGGCGCCTCAGCGGCTACACCCTGCTGCGCTTTGTCTCAGGGCAGATCCTGAAGGTACCGTCCCCCCTGTTTAAAGTGCTGCGCCTACATGTCGGCGATCAGGTGGATGTTGAGGCCTATCGTATCAAACTGGCAGCATTAGCCCCCGAGGCCGCCATGGAACGGGCGGCCTGGCTTCTGAAGCAGCGGGACTATTCCTCCCACGTGCTGGGACAAAAGCTCAGCCAGGTAGGCTATACGGAAGGGGTCGTGCAGCATGTACTGGCGGCTCTGCAAAGCCACCGCTATCTGGATGACGAGCGCTACGCCCGCCAGTTGCTGCAGCGGAAGAAGGCCGGGGCCGGAAGGCGGGGGCTGGCACAGCAGTTGAGGCAGAAGGGCATCCCCTCGTCCGTGGCGCAGCAGTTGCTGGAGGAGGAACACAGCCCGGAGAATGAGTTGAAAACGGCTATTCTGTTGCTGAAAAAGCATCTGCGGGGCAAGAATTGGACTCCGGAGGAGATCCGGCGCAAGGGCGCAGCCATGCTTGCGCGGCGGGGTTTTGGATGGGACAGCGTTCGTGCCGCCCTGGATCAGGTCTTGGACGATGATTCCTCTCTGGAAGGGGATTTCTCCATGGGGGATGCGTTCGAGTGATGGGCAATGGCGATGGTGAGCAGGCTGACCCCCTGGGCGCCGGCTGCCAGCAGCGCGTCGGCGCAGGCACGGGCAGTGCTGCCGGTGGTGCGTACATCATCTACCAGCAGAATTGATTTGCCTTTTACGGGCAGAACCACTTGCATGGCGTCCTTCAGATTCTCCGCCCGCTGTTCATGGGGCAGGGTGCTTTGACGTTTTGTCTTTTTCACGCGGATCAGCGCGTCTGCGAGGGGGAAGCCACTGACCTTTTGTACCTGCTGAGCCAGCAATGCGGCCTGGTTGAAACCCCGTTCCCTCATGCGGGCTTTGTGCAGGGGCACGGGCACAATCATATCAAAGCTTTCGCCCCGCAGGCAGCGCAGCAGTTCCGGCAGCAGAGGATCCAGCGCCTGATGCACGCCCTGAAACTTGAGCGTGACAATCAGGCGCTGTACCACGCCATGGTATTGATAGGGCGCAAAAGATGCCTGCAGGCTGCGCATCCCGCCGCCCGCGCAATAGGCGCAGGCGCCGTCCCTGCCGCGGGGGGACAGGCAATGGGGGCATACGCTGTCGCCGATGCGTAGGCTTTCCAGCTCTACCAAACACCGGTCACACAGGGCTGCGCCGGGGTCGATCTGTCGCGGCTCATCACAGCTAAGGCACAGCACGCGGGGAAAAAGCAGGCGGCGCACCTGCTGCAACATATTCATGCTTTGTCCTCCTGTGCCTGCTGCAAGCGCCTGGTCAGCGCAGTATAGCGCTGGCGATGGTGGGTGTTTTGTACCATGGCCGCGATCGCCTGTTCATATCCGGTCAGCACAACCAGGCTGCGGGCACGGGTGATAGCGGTATAAAACAGGTTACGGTTGAGCAGCAGATAGTGTCCCCCCACAACAGGCATCACAACGGCTTCAAACTCGCTTCCCTGGCTTTTGTGCACAGACAGGCAGTAGGCCAGGTCCAGTTCCTCCAACTGTGCGTAGGTGTAGGCGGTTCTTCGCTCTTCGTCATAGATCACCTCAAGGGTCTGGGCGTCTTTGTCCACTGCGCATACATAGCCGATGTCGCCGTTGAATACCCCTTGGCCCTCATCGCCCTCCGCGGTTGTCCATGCCAACTGATAGTTGTTGCGGGTATGGATCACGCGGTCATGCAGCCGGAAGGTGGTTTCACCATACTGTAGCTGCTGATCCTCGCCGGTACCCGGGTTCAGCGCATCCTGCAGCCTTTTGTTAAGGGCCAGCACGCCGCAGGTTCCCTTCTTGGTGGGGGCCAGTACCTGAATGGCGCGCGGGCCTTCCTTGCTTTTCAGAAAGGCGGGCAGGCGCCGTGCGCACAGGTCCACAATGGTTTGAGCCACTTCATCGGCTGTGTCCTTGCGCTCAAAGAAGAAATCGCCCTCCCTGGTGTTGCATATCGGCAGATCCCCCCGGTTGATGCGATGGGCGTTTTGTACGATCATGCTGTGGCTCTCCTGCCGGAAGATCTCCGTCAGCCTCACCTGGGCAATGCGGCCGCTTTCCAGAATATCACCCAGCACATTGCCTGGGCCTACCGAGGGCAACTGATCGCGGTCTCCCACCAGGATCAGCCGGGTACCCGGTTTCAGGGCGCGCAGCAGACTGCGCATCAAAAAGATGTCCACCATGGACACCTCGTCTACAATCAGGCAGTCGCAGTCCAGCGGCTCCTGCTGATCATGAAGAAATTGCCCCTCCTCCCCGCTGAACTCCAGCATGCGGTGGATGGTCTTGGCATCCCTGCCGGTGGCCTCGCTCATGCGCTTGGCAGCACGACCGGTGGGGGCGGCCAGCAGGGTGCGCACCCCTTCACCCAGCACATACAGCACGCAGTTAATCAAAGTTGTTTTGCCTGTGCCGGGTCCCCCGGTGATCACCAGCACGCCGGACTGGGTGGCCTGCAGCACCGCATCCCGCTGGGTTTGACTGAAGCGGATCTCATTGCTCTGCTCAAACTGGACAATCTGAGCCATCACGTGTTCGGGCAGCGCCTGTTGGGAGTAGCGGTTCAGCCTCAGCAGCCTGCGGGCAATTTCCTCCTCGCAATAGTAGGCATCCGGCAGGAAAATCATGTTGCCGTTCTCGTCAGCCTCCTCCACCAGCTGATGATGGAGGATTAACTGGTCAAGACAACTGTTCAGCATGGCTTCCGCTGCCCGCAGCATACCCGCCGCCTGGGCAATGACCTGGTGGCGTGGCAGGCAAGAGTGCCCCTGGGACAATGATGCCTCTCGCAATGCATATTTGATGCCGGCATGCAGGCGATAGTCCCCATCCGCAGGGAAACCCAGGGAAAGGGCGATCCTGTCGGCGGTGAGAAAGCCCACGCCCTCAATATCGTCAATCAGGCGGTAGGGGTTGGCCCGGATGAGCTCCTCCGCTCTGTCCCGATAGGCCTTGCTGACCTTTTCCGACAGGGCGGCAGACAGGCCATAGGTTTGCAGGAAAATCAGCGTGCGCCGCAGCTCATGCTGCTGCCGGAAGCTTTCCCCGATTTGTTCGCATCGTTTGCGGCCGATGCCAGGCACCTCCAGCAGGCGCTCGGGGTGTTGGCTTAGTATCTCCAGCGTATCATGGCCAAAGGTCTGCACAATTTGTCGGGCAGTGCTGGGTCCCACCCCCTTGATGAGCCCGCTGCCCAGGTAGCGCTCAATTCCGCGTAAGGTAGAAGGGGTTTTCAACTCAAAGCTGCTGGCTTTGAACTGTCGGCCATACTGTGGATGCTCCACCCAGTGGCCCCGGAAGCTGCAGTTTTCACCGGCGCTCAGCTCGGGCAGGCTGCCCACCACGGTGACCAGGTCGCCTTGGGCGCGCACTTCCAGCACGGACCATCCGTTTTCGCTGTTGCGATACAGAGTACTGGAAACAGTGCCGCTGAGGGAATCCGCAGTAGCAGAATGGTCGCCCTGTGGCTGTGTTTCAGACATGATTTGCAGGCGTGGGGCTGTGGTTCTGTAAAACCTCCTGGTACGCATCAACAATGGATTGGCCAATGTCCGTCCATGGCACCGGGATGCTGCTGCGCGCGGCGTCGCCCAGCAGGCGCAGGGCCTCCCTGTCCTTGAGAGCTTCGCCAATGACATGTGCCAGGTCGGCAGCGTCGTCCTGACATAGCAAGCCATTCTGGCCGTCCCGGATCACCTCCGCCGCGTCGCTGCCCCGCACAAGCACCGAAGGCGTCCCCATCACCGAGGCTTCCCTGACAACCATAGGGGCGTTGTCGTACAGGGAGGGGAAGACAAACAGATCCGCCCGTCTGTACAGGGCATCCAGCTTTGAAGCTTTGGATACATGGCCGGTCATGATCAGCACATCGCTCAGGTCCAGATCCTCCGCTTTTTGGCGCACGGCCTTCTCATCGGGGCCCTGGCCCGCCAGGATCAGGTAGAAAGGCTGCCCTTCTTTTTTTAACAGGGCACATGCTTCCAGAACCCGCAGCAGGTTCTTTTTCCAGTTGATTTGCCCCACAAACAGCAGCACGGGGCGATCATCCAGGGCATATTCTGTTTCCAGGGCCTGCACGGCGCCGGGCGATGCCTGACGGGGGGTGACGCCGTTTGGCATGATGCGGATCACGCCCTTGTAGCCATAACCCCGCAGCACATCAGCAGTGGACTCGCTTACAGCCCACACATCTTGACAGCGATTATAGAAGGAGATGATATTGCTCAATACCAGTTTGGAAATGGTTTCGCTTTTTGTGGCCTTGTAGAAATCATCATAATACTTGGAGTGAAAGGTGGCGATCAGCGGGATTTTGCGCACCCTGGACAGCCGCAGTGCCTCCCGCCCTGCGCTGAAGGGGCCGTGGGCGTGCACCAGGTCGAGCCGTACGTGCTTGATGCGCGCACGGTAATGGGTGTCTGTGGCGGCAGTGCCCGTGCGGTACTGTTTGGCAGTGGGTACAGGATAGCCCATGTAGTCCACCAGGTCAAAGGGATAGCCGCCGCGGTAGCCTGTGTTGTACAGCGGCGCAACCACCGTTACCTCATGGCCACGACGGCAAAGCTCCTCCGCATAGGAGAGGACAACGCGCCCCACGCCGTCTACAATGGGCAGAAAAGTATCTGTAAACTGACCAACGCGCAGTGGATGAGTTGTCTGCATAGTGTGCTCCCTCCTGCGCCCGCGGCGCTACATATCCTACAGCAAGTATACGGGAAAGAGCAAAGCCCTGCAAGGCGGGGCAAAGGTTGGGTGGTGGCATCATTCCAGGCGGTCAACATTGACAGCGCATGGGCGGTCGCGTATGATGAAGTTGAACAATGAGGGGGTCATAGCAACATGATGGATGAAAACAAGAAAACGCTCGTCATGGGTGTCATCGGTGCGGATGTGCATGCTGTGGGCAACCAGATTCTCAGCTATGCATTTCGCGAAGCGGGGTTTAACGTGATCAACTTGGGCGTCATGGTATCCCAAGAGGAATACATTCAGGCCGCCATTGAAACGGCGGCTGACTGCATTTGCGTTTCCTCCCTCTATGGCCATGGGGAGTTGGATTGCCAGGGCTTCCGTGAAAAGTGCGATGAGGCCGGGCTGAAGGATATCCCCCTGTATATTGGCGGCAACATTGTGGTGGGCAAGCAGCCCTTTGAAGAGGTGGAGCGGCGCTTTCGTGCCATGGGCTTCAACCGCGTGTTTGGCCCGGGCACACCGCCTGAAGTCACCATTGCCGCGCTCAAGGAAGATTTGTTAGGAGAAGGCCATGCGCCCGATCCTGCTGATTGACTTCGGCTCTACATATACCAAGCTAACCGCTGTTGACTGTGATGTGCCGTGCATCCTGGGCCGGGCACAGGCGGCAACAACTGTTACAACAGATATATCCGAAGGGCTTGAAAACGCCCTGGACCTGTTAGCCGCCCAGACAGGCGGTATTGAGTATTCTGTGCGCCTTGCTTGCTCCAGCGCGGCGGGCGGGCTGCGCATGGTGGCTTGCGGCCTGGTGCCGGAGTTGACGGCCAAAGCGGCCCAGTACGCCGCCTTTGGCGCGGGTGCCAAGGTCATCAAAACCTTTGCCTATGAGTTGACGGCCGAGGATGCCCGGGAGATCGCTGGGATCGCGCCCGACATTCTATTGCTGGTGGGCGGCACTGATGGCGGCAACAGCGAGGTGGTGCGAAAAAACGCAGCTGTTATTGCTGCTATACCGGGCAGCTTCCCGGTGGTCTACGCGGGTAACCGCACCGCCAAGGCTGAGTGTATGGATGTACTGTCGGCCTCCTCGCATCCGGCCTATGCGGCGCCCAATGTGATGCCCAGCTTTGGCAAGCTGGATGTAGCACCCGCTCAGCAAATCATCAGGGATATTTTTTTGAAGCGGATTGTGCTTGCAAAAGGCCTCAGCCGCTTTCAAGGGGTGCTGGATGGGATCCTGATGCCGACACCCTCTGCGGTGCTGCGCGCTCTGACCTTGCTCAGCGAAGGGTTGCCGGGAAAACCCGGCATTGGAGAATTGGTGGCTGTGGATCTGGGCGGCGCCACTACCGACGTGTACTCCATTGCTTCCGGGTTGCCCAATGATTCCTCCACCATGCTGCGCGGTTTACGGGAGCCCTATGTGAAGCGCACTGTGGAAGGCGACATTGGCATGCGCTACGGAGCGCTGGGTGTGTTGGAGGAGGCTGGCATGGCGGAGCTATGTGCCGTCAGCGGTCTGGCAGCAGAGAAGGTGGAAACGCTGCTGCATGCCCTGAGACAGAATCCGTCGCATCTGCCCCAGAATCCGGACGAAGAGGCCCTTGACTTCGCACTGGCTACTTTGGCGATCCGCGCCGGGCTGCTGCGCCATGCCGGCACTGTAGAACAGGTGTATACTCTGGTGGGTGCCGTATACCAGCAGGTGGGCAAGGACCTGCGCAATGTGCAGCGCGTGCTGCTGACCGGCGGCGCCCTTACCAGCCGCAGCGATTGCGACGGGGTGATGTGCCGGGCTGTGGCAGTGCAGGATCCCTCGGTGTTGATTCCACGCGCATTTACAGTCACCGTGGACAGGGACTATATTTTATCTGCTATGGGATTGCTGGCCGACATGGAACCCGACGCGGCCTTTGCGTTACTTTATCATCACTTCGGAAAGGAAGAACACCATGGAACTTAGGAACAGGAAGTGGCCTGAAGAGCTGTTTCTTGCAGAGCGCGAGCCTGTGCTCAACACCTGGCCAACGGGCAAGGAGGTGGATTTGGAGGATGCCATCGCCTACCAGCGGACCATCCCGCTGAAACGGCGGTTTGTCACCAAATTGGATCAGGCGCTGGATCAAGGTCAGACGCTGATACAGCCCCGTGCAGGTGTCCCGCTGATCAATGATCACATCGCGCTGCTGAAACACCTGGAAACAGAAGGGGAAGCGGACCTGCTGCCCAGCACCATCGACAGCTATACCCGGCTGAACCGCTATGAGGACGCGGAGCACGGCATCCGGGAAAGCATGGCCACCGGCAAGGCCATGCTCAACG
>JAAZBR010000069.1 GCA_012513735.1 Clostridiales bacterium
AGACGGTTTATATCGCCTACACCATCATGGGTATCTGCGTGGGCATCGCCTCTATCTTCGCCTTCTTCCGTACCGGAAAGGTGACCAGTACTTCCGGCAGCGGGTATGAATTCAACGTGATGATGGCCATCATCCTCGGCGGCTTCCCCATGAACGGCGGCGACAAATGCCGCATTTCCGGCGCCCTCGTCGGCGCACTGACGGTGACCCTGCTCTCCAACGGTCTCCTGCTCTGGGGGCTGGATTCCATGGTGATTTCCGGCATCAAGGGCTTGCTGTTTGTCATCATCGTTGCTCTGTCCTACGACAGAAGCAATGGCAAGCTGGTCAACTGATGTACATTGCCTTGCAAGCGCAAGGTAGAAATAGAAAAAAGGAGAATGAACATGAAAAAGATTCTGGCTCTGGTACTTGCCCTGATCCTTGCACTGGGTATGTGCACTGTTTCCTTCGCAGAGGAATTTACTGCAGTTACCCTTGACACCGACAAGCCCATCCCCGAGGGACTCAAGATTGCCTTCGCCTATGTCAGCTTCTCTGACAAACTGGGCTCTCAGTACAAGAACTCCATTCAGTATCTCTGCGATGCCTTCAATGTGGAAGCCATCTTCTTTGAACTGGGTAACGGCGGCGATGAAGCGGTTTCTGCCGTGGAATCCGTGCTGGCAGCGGGCGATGTGGATGGCCTGATCGTTGCCGGAGCAACCTCTCCGGCCTACGTTGCCGCAGCGGACAAGTACGGCGCTGCCTATGTCTGCACCGGCGGCTTCCCGGCTACCGAGGAGGAAATCGCCTCCTGTACCGCCTATGACTGCTTCCTTGGCGGCCTGCTGGATGATGATGCATGGGCAGGCGAGCAGGGTATCGAAGCCCTCTATGCAGCCGGTTGTCGAAACATCTGCTACTCCGGCATCACCAAGGGTCTGGTTTCCTCGCATGACGCCCGCGCCGAGGGCATGCACCGCGTTGTTGAAAAGTATGATGACCTGAACCTGCTGGCTGAGAACTATACCATGATGCAGTTCTCCTCTGATATTCCCACCTTCGTGGCAGCCTATCCGGAGCTGGATGGCTACGGCTTCTCCGCCTGCGCAGATTCCCTCTACATGACCTTTGAATCTGAAGGTATTGCCGATGGTTCCGTTAAGATGGCGGCTGTTGACATTTCCTCCGAAACTGGCACCTACTTCGAAAACGGTGTGATGGCATGGACCTGCGGCGGCCAGTACGGCACGGCCATGATGGCCTTCTCCGTGCTCTACAACTACCTTGCGGATGGTACCCGCATCATCGCTGATCCCGCCGTGCCCATGATGCGCCCCTACATTGGCATCTCTTCCTACGAGGATTATGAGAACTACGCAAAGTACGTTGAGAATCCCCTGCCCGTTTACGATGCAAACGAGATCATGAACACCATTCACTACTTCAACGAGGAAGCCTCCGTGGCCACCTTCGAAGAGTATGCAGCCAATTACTCCCTGGCGGACATCGTTGCTCGCCACGGCGATAAGATCGAATAAGAAAAGCCCTATTTCGGCAGGGGAATCTGTCGGTTTCCCCTGCAAGCAATCCACCACGCCACAAGAGGTGATCTTCCATGAAACAACAGTCGAGGGTACTGCGTGAGGCGATCCGCTTCCTGAAGGCATGTATCATACCCGTGGGTATGTGGGTGCTCTTTGCCGTCATTACCGGCGGCAGAACCGCAACCCAGCGCATGCTGATCAATACGCTGCGCCAGTCCGTCATGCCCAGCATCGTATGCTACGGTCTGATTCTGAATATGTCCGTGGGCATGCTCAATTTCTCCGGCGGCGCAATGATGCTGCTCGCAGGCATCATTGGTGGCAACCTGGCGAAGATCACGAATACGGGTATCCCCGGCATGCTGGTTTTCATCATTGCCATCAGTGTAGCTGTGGGGCTGCTCACGGGTGTGCTCTACAACCTGCTGCGCGTTCCCTGCATCGTGTTAACCATCGGCCTGATGCTGGTGTGGGAAGCCGTGCCGAAGGTGATTTACCCCAACGGCCTGAACATCAAGGCAAAGATGGCTTTGCTGGCCAGAAATCCCCATTGCTTCTATGTGCTGATCATCTGCCTGATTGTATTCTATGTGATCTATAACCTGACGGCCTTCGGACACAACCTGCGGGCTATCGGCAACAATCAGGGTATTGCCAACAGCGTGGGCTTGGACAGTGATAAGATCAAGCTCAAGTCTTTCGTGCTGGGCGCGGTGTTCATGGGCGTTGCAGCGGTGCTTTACATGAGTGAGCGTGGCGAGGTGCGTAATATGCAGACCATGGGCTCCATCTCCATCATGATGGATGGCTTCATGGGCATGTTCATCGCCATGTTCCTGTCGAAGTACTGCGATATGTCCATCGCGGTAGTATTCGGTACATTCTCTATGAAAATGCTCACCAACGGCTTCGTGGCCATGGGCATTTCCTCCACCATGCGTGATGTGACCCAGGGCTTCTTCCTGCTGGTGCTGCTGGTGATCTCCGCCAATTCCGGGCTGCTGGAAAAACGGAGGGCGGATAAGAAATTCGCAGAGGAATGTCGGAAAACGGCATAAACCATAACCAGGCAGGCCTGTGCTTGCATGGGCCTGCTTTGCTTTACCCAATTTCACCCATTTTGATGATAACAGGAGGTCATTTATGGCGATGCAGCTTACGGATATTCACTCCATAGAAGCGATTCTCTCTGAAATGACACTTGAAGAAAAGGCACGCATGGTGATTGGCGGCTCCCCCTTCCGCACCGAAGTCATGCCCAAATACGGCATCCCTGCCATGTATATGATCGACAGCTGCAACGGGCTTGACGATCTTCAATATATGGGCGAGGCCGTTTACCAGAAGGTGGCGGCAGAGGCAGAAGCCGCAGGCACACCCATCGACCGTGAAAAGAATGGCTACATGGGCGGCTTGCTGATCGCTCTCGGTACGCTCCAGAAGCTGGCCATTGAAAAGGCAAAGTCTGGTGAGAAACCGGGATTCAAGGACAGAGGCTGTTATCCTCCCGGAATTGCGTTGGGTTCTACCTGGAATCCAGAGGCGATAGAGATATGCGGCGAAGCTCTCGCCAAGGAAATGAGCAGCTACGGCATCGATATGATCCTCGGCCCCAACTTGAACATTCACCGTGATCCCCTCTGCGGCAGGCTTGGCGAGAGTTTCACCGAGGATCCCTACCTCATGTCCAAGCTGGCTCCCGCTATGGTGCGCGGTATTCAGAAAATGGGTATCGTAGCCTGTGCCAAACACTTTGCTGCCAACAATCAGGAGAAGGACAGGCTGGGCGTGGAAGAACATATCCCAGAACGCGCTCTGCGGGAGATCTATTTCCCTGGCTTCAAAGCCTGCGTGGATGCGGGCAGCAAGAGTATTATGTCCGCCTACAATAAGATCAACGGCGTGCCCAGCGCTGCAAACAGTTGGCTCTTGACGGATGTGCTGCGCGGCGAATGGGGCTTTGATGGCTTTGTCGTATCCGATTGGGGCGGCGTAGGTACCAATGACCAAGTAGCCGCTGTTGCGGCGGGCAACGACCTCACCATGCCCGGGCCCAGGGGTATCCAGTGCATCGTTGAAGCCGTGCAAAACGGCTTGCTCAGCGAGGAAAAGCTCAATGAATGTGTCCGTAACGTGCTGAAGGTTGTTGCAGGTTCCACCGCTATGACCGGTGAGAGGCTCAGCTTTGATCGGGCAGAATCTCTGCGCGTGATGGAAGCAACGCTGCGGGAGAGCATGATCCTGCTGAAGAACGATGGAACCCTGCCGCTGCAGCGGGATGCCTATGTAGCCTTCTATGGCAAGCGCGCGAAAAAGCCCACCATCTGTCCCGCAGGCAGCAGCCATGTGGAAACCGATCTAACCACCAATATCGTAGATTCCGCCATCGAACTGATCGGCGCAGACAGGGTTTCTTTCGGCGCATCCACTCCTGAAACGAAGTATTGGATCGTCGTTGCAGGCTGCGATGGGCGTGAAGGCGCGGACAGGGATAATCTTTCCATGGACGCAGATGATATCGAAGCGCTTGAACAGGCCATTGCAGAAGCAAATAAAGCGGGTGGCAAGATAATCATGGTAATCAATGCCACCGGTCCGGTAGACCTGAATACCTTTGAGGGTAGAATCAACGCCATTCTCTGTCCCTTCTTTGCGGGTATTCAAGGCGGCAAGGTGGCGGCGGAGGCCATATTCGGCCTGTTCAACCCATCCGGTAAGCTGGCGATGACCTGGCCGAAGCACTATTACGATTGTCCGAGCTACAAAAATTACGGCGGCGAGAACAAGGAGGTATGGTACGGCGAGGGTATCTATGTGGGCTATCGCTGGTACGACGCCCGTCATATCGAGCCCGCCTGGCCCTTCGGCCACGGCCTTAGCTACACCAGCTTTGAAATCACCGATGTGCGCGTTCCTGCCGAGGTGAATGTGGATAAGGAAAACATCACCGTTGAGGTGGATGTGAAGAACACTGGCGCGATGGCCGGTAGCGAGGTTGTGCAGCTCTACATTCGCGACATGGAGTGCAAATTCGATCGCCCCGAAAAAGAATTGAAGGGCTTTGCCAAGGTTTTCCTTGCGCCCGGCGAAGAAAAGACCGTGACCATCAGCGTTTCCAAGACCGATCTCGCGGGCTATTACATGGAATTCGGCGAATGGATCACCCAGCCCGGCGAATTTGATCTGATGATCGGTACCTCCTCCCGTGATATCGCATGCACGAAGCGGGTGAACGTGCACTGCAAGGATCCCTTCGGCTGGAACG
>JAAZBR010000070.1 GCA_012513735.1 Clostridiales bacterium
CTCATCGACGGTCTTGCGCATCTCGTCCAACTTCTGCGCGTTTTCCTTCTGCATGTTGGTCACCGAGGTGTACAGGGTTTCCCGCATGCGCTCTACTTTCTGGTCGTTGGCGGTGAGCCGCTCCTCCAGCACGCGGCTGATATTGCCCAGTCGCTGCTCCTGCCCGATGCCGGCCTGATCCACGCGCTGACCCAGCGCATCCAGCCGCGCCGCCGTAGCCTGGCTGCTGTCATGCAGCAATCCCTGGGTGAGGGAGAGGTCACGGGCAGCATCGGCCTGCCGCCGCTGCTCTATCTCCTGCATCAGGCGCTCTACATACCCGGTCATGGTTTCGGCCAGGGCCTCACCCGCCTGGGCCTGCTGCACTTCCTCCCGGGCAGCCAGCCTGCCCTGGCGCACCAACACCATAACCAACAGGATCACCAAGGCCAGCAGGGTCACGCCTACCGCTACCACCCAGGGCAACGCATATTCAGGCATGGGACATCCCCTTGCGCCAGTGCTGGTAGCACAGACCGATGTAGCGGATGCGCTGCTGGTTGTCGATCAATACCTGCTCCCCTTCCTTGATGACACGCCCTTGCTGGTCCACCCTGGTATTCATGGTAGCCTTTCTGCCACACCAGCACAGCGCGCCTGCTACCTCCTGAATGTCTGAAGCCAGGCGCAGCAGAGCGGCTGACCCCGGAAAAAACTGACCGCGAAAATCAATCTTCAGGCCATAGCAAAAAATCTCCAGGTCGTCAGCCAGATCGGCCAGCTCCTGCACCTGCTCTTCCGACAAGAACTGCGCCTCATCCACAAAGACGTACTGAAAATCCGAATAGGCCTGCCTGGCCGCCAGCCACAGCAACTGCTCCCGCACGCTGTGGGCAGGCTCCAGCACAAGCTCGGCCTCCGCCTGCAGCCCCACACGGGAAAACACCAGATTCTGACCCGCACGGGTATCAACCGCAGGCTTGATGAGGGCAACCTTGAGGCCCAACTGCTGGTAGTTGTAACGCTGCATCAACAGTTGCGCAGTTTTTGACGACCCCATGACCCCGTAAAAGAAGTGCAACATTACAGATCACGCCGCCCTTCGATGGCTTTTGAGAGGGTAACCTCGTCCGCATATTCCAAGTCGCTGCCCACCGGCACGCCATGGGCAATGCGGGTGACCCGCACCCCCAACGGCTTGATCAGCCGGGCAATGTAGGCAGCCGTTGCCTCGCCCTCTATGTCAGGATTGGTAGCGATGATGATCTCCTTCACCGTGTCGTCCCGCAGGCGGAGCAGCAGCTCCTTGATATTGATATCGCCAGGGCCAATGCCATCCATGGGCGACAGCACACCATGCAGCACATGGTACAGGCCGCGGTAGTCGTGCACCCGTTCCATGGCAGCCACGTCCCGCGGATCGCGCACCACACACACCTGGCTGTGGTCGCGCTCCGCATTCTGACAGATAGCACATTTCTCATCGGTTGCGTAGTTGCCGCATTCACTGCAGAAGCGGATGGTCTTGCGGCCCTCCAGAAGCGCGGTAGCCAGAGCGTTCACCTGCTCCACAGGCAGGGAAACGATATGATAAGCAAGCCGTTGCGCTGTTTTCCTGCCGATGGAGGGAAGCTTGGCCAGCTCAGCGGCGATATTGTCAATGGGTCCCAGGCCGGTGCTCATCTCAGAACAGGCCGCCCATACCCGAGGGAGCCATGGCGCTCATGGCCTTCTCACGGGTTTCCTCGCCCTGGCGCAGCGCCTCGTTAACGGCAGCAAGAATCATGTCCTGCAGCATCTCCACATCATCCGGGTCAACGGCCTCTGGCTTGATTTCAAGACTCAGCAGTTCCCGCTTGCCTGACACCCTGCAGGTCACCATGCCTCCGCCCGAGGACGCCTCATATTCCTTTACATCCAACTCTTCCTGGGTCTTGGCCAGTTGCTCCTGCATCTTCTGCGCCTGCCGCATCAGTTGCTGCATGTTCCCGCCGCCGAATCCGCCAAAATGTCCACCCTTTGCCATGGGGTATCCTCCCTTAATCATCAGTAATATCAGCAAAAATTATACCATAGGTAGATGCCCTCTGCAATGTGGCCACTACCCTTTGCGTCTGCGCGTGCCTGAGGACGGCGCCTTCTTATCCTCCCTGACCGCCTTCTCATAGGCGATCGGCTGGTTGTAGACCGGCTGCACTTCCCCCTTGCGGGTAAACGTCATCCGACCATCGGATAGCGATAGAGTGCCTGTGCTCCCCTCCAGGCTGCCCTGCTGCAGCAGGCGGGTCACCAGTGCAGCCGTCAGGCGCGGCCCGCCGGCGCGGATCAGCGCATCCTTCCACAGGGTCAACTTGCAGCCTGTTTTCCAGTCAGTGCAGCCAAAGGCCTTGCTGTTATCCTGCACCCCCTTGCCGCAGAGGGGGCACTGCACCTGGGGCAGCACAGCGGCAGTGGACACCGCGCGCACGCGCCCGCCCTTGCCCCGGATCTCCCGCTCAAAAACAACCTCCTGTCGAACATTCTGGGCATTGGTGACCAGAAAGGCAGACAGCCGGCGGATTCCCTGCATAAAGCGTTCGGTGTCACGCTTGCCCTGAGCAATCTCCTCCAGCGCCTGCTCCCATTTGGCGGTCATTTCCGGGGAGGCGATTTCAGGGGGTACCACCTGGATCAGCTTCTCCCCCTTTTCTGTGGCCTGTAGCACCCTGCCCCGGCGGGCAACATAGCCCACCTTGATCAGCCGTTCGATGATGGCCGCACGGGTGGCCGGCGTGCCCAGGCCCGCCCCCTTCATCTGTTCGCGCAACACCTCGTCCTCTATTTCTCGCCCTGCGGTTTCCATGGCGTAGAGCAAGCTGGCTTCCGTATGGGGCGCCGGGGGCTTAGTGGCCTCCTTCTTGACGCTGGTACGCTGCACGGTGCGCACATCATGCTGTTTAATGGGCGGCAGATGCTGTTGCTCCGCCTCTTCCTCCGGCTTCTTCTCTTCGCCCTGATAGACCTGCTTCCAGCCCATGTCCAGCACGCTGCGACCGGTGGTTTTGAACCACTCCCCCTGACACACTGTGACCACTCGGGTGGCCAGATACAGATGCGGCGGACAAAAAGCTGCAATGAATCGCTTGACGATCATATCGAACAGTCGTCGCTCGTCCGGGGCAAGCTTAGCCGGATCAACAGCCTGGGGCGTGGGGATGACGGCGTGATGATCGCTGACCTTGGCATCGTCATACACGCGTTTGCTGAAGGGCAGCTTGCCTTCCTGGGTGCGCTGAATCACCAACAGTTGTGGGCCGTATTGTGCCTCCAACCCTTCCATCGCCTTATACACACGGCCCACCATATCCCGTGGCAGGTAACGGCTGTCTGTCCGGGGATAGGTGATGGCCTTCCATTTCTCGTACAGGCTCTGGGCGGTTTTCAGTGTTTTGTCTGCCGTGAAGCCAAGCAGCTTGTTGGCATCCCGCTGCAGGCTGGTGAGGTCGAACAGCTGGGGCGCCGGCTCCCGTTTTTCCTCTTGGGTGACACTCTCCACCATCGCCTGCTGCTTGGCCACCTTGGCTGCGACCGCCTGCGCGGTTGCCTTGTCGGGCAGGCGCACGTTGAGCTTCTCTTCCTTGATGGTCGGGTCAAACCACTGCCCCTGATAGTCGCCAAAGTCCGCCGTCAGGGTATAGTATTCCTCCGGCTTGAAGTTACGTATCTCCAGCGCCCGTTGCACCAGCACGGCCAGCGTGGGCGTCTGCACCCGCCCGACAGAGAGCAGCGCATTGTAAGCCAAAGTGTACGCCCGGCTGGCATTCATGCCCACCAGCCAATCGGCCTGGGAGCGACAAACGGCGCTGTTGTACAGCCCCATGTACTGGGACCTGGGTTTGAGAGAGGCAAACCCCTCCCGGATGGCCGCATCGGTCATGGAGCTGATCCACAGGCGATCCACCGGCTTACTGCAGCCGGCCTTTTCATAGATAAGCCCGAAAATCAGCTCCCCTTCGCGCCCAGCATCGGTGGCGCAGATAATGCGCTCGACCTCCTTCTCCTTCATCAATTTCTTGATACAGGAGAACTGGGACCGGGTTTTGGCGATCACCTTGGTGGGCAGCACCTCCGGCAGGATGGGCAGATCCTCAACCCGCCATTTCTTGTACCGTTCGTCCAGCTCATCGGGCTCCACCAGGGTCACCAAATGGCCGATGGCCCAGGTGACGATGTGGGTGTCCCCGCGCAGAAAGCCCTCTCCCCTGGTTTTGCAACCCAACACCCGGGCGAGATCGCGGCCCACGCTGGGCTTCTCCGCCACCACCAGGATCATGCCGTCCCCTCCTCCCCGCACCCATAGATTGCCTGCATCTGCTCGCCGGGCACGCCTGGCGCTTCCAGCATGACCAGCTGCGGCTCAAAGCGCAAGCCAGGTTTGGCGTTCTTCATAGCCTCCAGCAGGCACAGCCAGGGCGACCGGCTGGGCAGAGAGGCGCACATCTGCACCCGCTTTGGTTCAAGGTCTGCGCTTCGCAGAGCATCGGCAACCTGCAGCAGCTGCGCCGGCGGAAAACACAGGCACAGCCTGCCCCTTCTCCGCAGCAGGTGCTGCGCAGCGTCGATCACATCCCTGTAGGTGCACTGCTGTTGGTGGCTGTGCATGCCGCCCTGACCATCGTCCGCATGATAGGGCGGACTGGATACCACCATGTCGCAGCATCCAGAGGGATAGAGCGCTTTGCAGTCTCGCAAATCGGCGTTTACAACGTCAATCTGCTGCCCCAATTTGTTCAACAACACGCTGCGGCGCGCCAACTCCGCCAGCGCAGGCTGCAGCTCGATACCCGTAATGCGCAGGTTGCCCTGCCTGCCGATCATCAACAGCGGCAGGATGCCCAGGCCGGTGCCCAGGTCAAACACATGGCTGCCTGCTTTGGGCTGCGCAAAGTCCGCCAGCAGCACAGCATCCGTTGTATACCCTGGAAGCGCAGTGTGCCGCAGGATGCGCAGGCCGCGTAGCTGTAGATCCTCCACGCGTTCCGGCAATACTATAGCTCCTAAAAAAAACAGAACCCGGGGGGCTCTGTTTCAGCGATGTGCGTAACTGTCAGTCATCCGACGGCGCGGGCGCGTCCACCGGGCAAACATTGGCACATGCGCCGCAATCGATGCACTTGTCGGCATCAATCACATAGATATCACCCTCGGAAATGCAATCGCTGGGGCATTCCGGCTGGCAGGCGCCGCAGGCGATGCAGGCATCAGAAATCTTATAAGCCATGGTGTTCCTCCTGAATTTTTTGTGCATAGCACGAGTCCTTGGTTATTATAGTCGCATACTGCGCAAAAGGCAAGGAAAAAAGCAAACGCTATGCTGTAATCAGACGAAGCAATTCGGATGCGCTGGCTACAGTGAAATCAGGAGTCAGGCCGCTCAGATCTTCCACCCGCTGGAATCCCCAGGTCACAAATACGCTGGTCATCCCTGCATTCCGGGCACACAGCATATCTGTGCGGGTGTCTCCCACGTACCAGAACTGCTGCGGGGATAGCTGAAGCTCGTCCGCAATCTGAAGTACAGAGGTGGGATCAGGCTTCAGCGGCAGGCCATCCATCCGGCCCCGGATAGCCGCAAAAGCCACGTTGGGAAAATAGTGCGGAATAATAGGCTGCACATCCGCATCATCCTTGTTGCTGTACACACAGACCTTGAAATCAGCATCCAGCAAGGCGTGCAGCGCCGCCGGGATGCCTGGATATGGCACGGTATCCACCCTGTTGTGCAGGGCATAATCCGCCGCATAGGTTTGAAAAACCTGTTCTACCAGTACCGGATCATCCAGCCCCACGGCACGCCTGGTCAACATACGCGCCCCATTGCCAGTGAAAACACGGTAGGCGTCTTCAGGATGCACAGGCAACCCGTGGGCAGCCAGAGCGCGGTTCATGGCTCCCGCGATATCGGGCAGTGTATTGAGCAGTGTTCCGTCCAAATCAAATACTACAGCTTTTTTCACAGCAACCTCCTGCACGGCCCAGTCTATCACGCGTTCCTCCCGGAGGCAAGTTGACAGCCATTTGGACGAGAACGTATACTGACCCTGCAAAGAGGAGGGTGTTATGGCCGGAAACAGACGAAGCGGGCTGGGGGCAGCCCTTGTGTTGGTGCCCGCCCTGCTGCTTGTTGCAGCGATTGCCTTTTTCACCCTCCAGACCAATTCACTGAACAAAGCCTATCAGGCCGAGGCAGCCATCACACCGGCGCCCACGCTGTCGCCTCCCGCCATATACGCAAAGCCCACCGAGGCCTTGCTGCGCAATGGCTCCATCGGTACTGAGGTACAGCAGCTCCAGTGGCGCCTGCAGCAATTGGGTTACTATCAAGGGGAAATTGACGGGCATTTTGGCGGCGGCACAAAAAGCAGCGTTGTTCTGTTTCAACAGCAGCATGGTCTGGAGCCGGACGGCATGGCAGGCCCGGATACCCTGGCGGCCATCTTCAGCGACCAGGCGCACCAGCTACAGGTCACGCCCCAGCCTGTACTGCCCGGCAACAGCGCCGATCTTCCCCTTTTGGTGAACCGGAAGCGCGAGCTGCCCCAGGGCTACCAGCCTCCCGATTTAATCAGCTTGAAGGGATACGTGCCTGACGGGCTGTTGATTTTGAAGGATGAGGGCGTGCGCGCCTCCCGGTCAGCGGTGGACGCGCTGGTCAAAATGATTCAGGCCGCCAAGGCGGCAGGGCTGGATACCTGGCAGGTTAGTGAGGGATACCGCACGCTGGACAAGCAGCAGCAGCTATTTGACAACCAGGTCAAAATCTATATGGAAGAAGATCAACTCAGCGAGACACAGGCGCGCACCGCAACAGATAAGACAGTCGCCCGGCCCGGCACCAGCGAGCACCACACCGGGCTTGCCTTTGACCTAACGGTGCCCGGCTACTACTTTGGCGATACGCCCCAGGCCGAGTGGCTGGCAGATAACTGCTGGAACTATGGGTTTATCCTGCGCTATACCGCTAACAAGGAGGACATTACCGGCTTCCTGCCCGAGCCCTGGCATGTGCGGTATGTGGGCAAAGATCACGCAGTGTTTATGAAAAACAACAACCTGGCCCTAGAAGAATACCTGGCGCTGTACAACCGCTAAACCGCTGGACCTAATACTCAGGTAAAACGGTAACGCATCCAAAGCGGTGTGGGTTCTTGCTCCGCTGCAAGGAGCAGATGAGGAAGGCGTAGCAGCGCTACGCCGACCGAGCAGTCGACACAACAGCGGGGCAAAAACACCGGCGTGACGATGCGTTACCGTTTGGAACGAGTATAATTACAACAATGCCCTCCCAAACGCCGGAAG
>JAAZBR010000071.1 GCA_012513735.1 Clostridiales bacterium
CGAACCTGCAGCCGATGCGGGAGTATGGAAAGCAAGCCAACAGAAGCGCTCAAGCATAAGTGGAGCGCCTGGGCCGTGACCCAGCCCGCCGACTGTTACAACGCCGCCATCGAAAGCCGCAATTGTTCCGTGTGTTATGTCACGGAAACCCGCGTAAGTGGCGCCGCCCTGGGCCACAGCTACGGCCCTGTTACGGTGATCGCCGCCGCCACATGCGATCTGCCCGGCACCACCCAGCAGACCTGTTCCCGCTGCGGCTATGTAAAAACCACCGTGGTGCCCGCTCTGCTGCACCAATGGGGCGCCTGGGTGCAAACCCTCACCCCCACCTGTACCACCGGCGGGGCGAACACCAGCACCTGCAGCCGATGCGGCAACACCAAGACACAGGCTTTGAATCCCCTGGGCCATCAGTTTGGCGCCTACGCCGTGGTGACGCCCGCTACCTGCACCCATGCCGGCCTGAGCGAGCGCACCTGCGCCCGCTGCGGCCAGAAGGAGGGCCTGGCCCTGGCCCAGCTGCCCCATCAACTGGGGCCCTGGCAGGGGGTCAAGGCGCCCACCTGCACCGAGCAGGGGCTGGAGGTACGCAAGTGCGCCACCTGTACCTATCAGGAAAACCGCTCCCTGAAGGCCCTGGGCCACAAATCGGATGAGCAATGGTACACCGTGCGTGGCGCCACCACCAGCCGCAGGGGCTTGCAGGCTACCACCTGCACCGTGTGCGGCCAGAATGCCCGCACCCGCAATTTTGCGCCCCGCGCCTTCCGCTATGAGGTGGATGCCCTGGCCTGGGGCGTGCCCGCCAGCATGCTGAACGCTGGCTTTTTAACCGAGCCCGACCGCCTGATCTGGCTGGACCTGACCACGGATGCCAGCTACACCTTTCCTTTGGTGGCAGAGAATGCCTGGCTGATCGGCACCGCTCATGTCACCGTGCGGGCGGGCAGCGTGGCCGTATCCCTGGGCAAGGCCTCCGAGCCCACGCTGCTGACCCACCGCGCCTGGTACCTGTTCCCCGATGCGGCCAGCGCCACGGCGGCCCGCTTTGCAGGCAAATCCTTGCCCTTTGACCAGCCTGTGCGCGCCGAGGGCGATAGCTGTGTGATCTCCATCAGCATGCAAACCAATTACTACCGGGGCAACGAAAACCAGCCCTTTGATGAGCGTCTGCTGGCGCCCGGCGGCGGCAGCTATGTGGACCTGGTGGACCAGATGCTGCAGCAGATGATATCCGCAGAGAGCACGAACGAATAGGTGTGGAACGGGGCGGGGAGGGGCAGTCTTGAAAGACCGCCCCTCCCCGTACACCTCCCCTGAGAACTTTAGCATAATCTCAGAATACCCCATCAAGTTGCGGCCCCCGGGATTGAGACAAGCCCCGCGCCGTGGTACACTTCCTCTTGAAAAAACCAAGCGACAGGAGAAACCGACATGTCAAAACGTAAAGCGCTGGTGGCCCAGTCCGGCGGGCCGTCCCCGGTGATCAACGCCTCCCTGCTGGGGGTGGCGGAAGCTTGCCTGCAAAGCGGGCAGATCAGCACGGTGCTGGCCGCCCACCATGGCATTGAGGGCGTGCTGCTGGAGCATCTGTTTGACCTGGGCGCCCAGCCGGCACAGGAGCTGGAGCTGCTGATGCAAACCCCCTCTGCCGCCGCCGGCTCCTGCCGCTATAAGCTGAAGGACAGCTACGAGCAGGACTACCGCCGCATCGTGGAAGTGATGCGTGCCCACGACATCGGTTATTTTTTTTACATCGGCGGCAATGACTCCATGGACACCGCCGACAAGGTGGAACGCCTTGCCCGCCAGATGGACTATGACCTGAAGGTGGTGGGCGTGCCCAAGACCATAGACAACGACCTGGGGGATGCCCAGCGCACGCTGATCGACCACACCCCGGGCTATGGCTCCTGTGCCCGCTACTGGGCCAACCTGATCCGCTGCGTGGGCGAGGAAAACCGCGCCATGGCGCCCTCGGAGTGCGTCAGCGTGCTGCAGGCCATGGGCCGGGATTCGGGCTTCATCACCGCCGCCGCCCGCCTGGGCGACCCCAACCGGGAGCTGCCGCTGCTGTTGTTTCTGCCCGAGGCGGGCCACACCGCCGAAGCCGTGTGCGACCACATCTGCGATGGTCTGAAGCGCTGGGGCCGGGTGATTGCTGTGGTGTCTGAAAGCCTGATGAGCGATGCCGACAGCCACAAGGTGGACGGCTTCGGCCATGTGGAGTATGGCGCCAGCCGCACCACCGCCATGCAGACGGTGGTCAACCTGCTCAACAGCCGCAAACTGCCCGTACGCGGCCAGGCCACCGGCCAGGTGCCCGGCGTGCTGCAGCGGAGCAATGCGGTGGATGCCTCCCAGGTAGACAGGCAGGAGGCCCGGGCGCTGGGGCACAAGGCTGTTGAGCTTGCACTTTCGGGCCACAGCGGCGTCATGGCCACCATCCTGCGGGTCAGCGATGTGCCCTACCAGGTGCGCTATGACAGCGTGCCCCTCCACAAAATGGCCAACGCCGCCCGCAAGCTGCCGGAGGATTGGATCGCCCCCGGCGGCACCGATGTGACCGACGCCTTCCTGCGCTACGGCACGCCGCTGATCGGCGACTGCGTGGCCCCCTACGAATGTCAGGGCGGTTTGTTGCGCTTTGCGCACCTTGACTATACCGAGGTGCCCCGCAAGCTGCCCGCCTATGTGCCCTGTGGGTTTGAGACGGAATAAGGCGTTCATTCCATCAAGGGCGGTCAGATGACCGCCTTTTTCTATGATAGAAAACGTCTCTCTTTCTTCCGGTGAAAAACACACTTTTGCCACAGTTGGAGGTTACATTGTAGTCACAGCAAGGGATTGCTGATACTGAACGAAGGAGTAAACGCACTGGTGGGACGAGAGATTTATGGCTCCGCTAAGCCGAAAGAACGAAGCGTAGCCGTAGCCTACGCCGAGTGAATGAGACAATGCGGAACCGCAAAAGATACGGCCCATCGAAGCGTTTATGATTGAGTTCAGTATGATTATACTAATGTAAAACGGTAATGCATCCAAAGCGGTGTGGGCTTTTGCCTCACTGCGAGGAGCAGACGAGGAAGGCGTAGTGGCGCTACGCCGACCGAGCAGTCGACATGGCAGTGAGGCAAAAG
>JAAZBR010000072.1 GCA_012513735.1 Clostridiales bacterium
CACATTCATGTGGCCCGGCATGCGGCCGGCCACCGGGTGGATGGCAAAGCGCACATGTTTCCCGGCCGCTTTCAGTTTGTCATGTAGTTGTTTCACCAGCTCCTGGGCCTGGGAAACAGCCATGCCATAGCCGGGGATGATGATAACTTCCTGCGCCTCCTGAAGCCAGCCGGGCAGGTCCGCTTGGCTGGCGGCCGCAGCCGGGATTTCTGCGGGTACTTCGGATTCCGATTGCTCTGTGCCTGTTTCCTCTTCAAGCTGTGAAGGCGGTGTATGGGCTGACGTTGCCGCAGCAGCCTGTGTTGTTTCCGCCGGAGAAGGTGCAGCAGGCGTAGGCATTGTTTTGGCCCCCTTGGCAGACAGGATGGCCGACAGCTTGCGGTTCATGGAGCGGCACATGATCTGCGTCAGCAGCAGGCCGGAGGCCCCTACGATACCGCCCACAGACACCAGCAGCACATCGCCAATGGCCATGCCCGCAATGGCTGCCGCCACGCCAGAGGTGGAGTTGAGCAGGGAGATGGTAATGGGCATATCTGCACCGCCAACGGGAAGCGCAAACAGCAGGCCAAACAACAGCCCAATGATCAGCGCGATGATCCCCAGCACAAAGGCCGCCTGGGGGGATACCAACGCCAGCACCAACAACAACACCATGCCCAGGGCGTAGGCGGCTGTCAACTGCCTGTGACCGGGCACCACAATGGGCTGCTGGGGCATCAGGCGGTGCAGTTTGCCGGCTGCCACCAGGCTGCCGGACAGGGTAAAGGCGCCCACCATCAGCGCAATCATGGCGGTGGCCAGCTCAAAGGCGGGCAACACATCACCTTCCAGGGTGATCAGCGCCGCGAAAGCGGATGCCGCGCCCCCCAAGCCATTGAGCAGGGCGACCATCTGGGGCATGGTGATCATCTTGGCGCGCTGCGCCATAACGATGCCCAGCACCGTGCCCACCGCAAGGCCGACCCAGATCAGCCAGTCAGGCAGCAACTGCGCCTTGATAAACACCAGGATCACCGCAATCAGCATGCATAGCGCGCTCAGTCGGTTGCCCCGCACGGCGGTCTCCACCTTGCTCATCCAGCGGATGCCCAGCAGCACGCCCAGGCTGAGCAGGGCGCTGAACACATAATAGAGGGTGTCGCTCATGGCTTTTCCCCCTTGTGCTCGCTGCCCTTGAACATCTTGAGCATGCGATCGGTGACGACAAAGCCAGATACCACGTTGATGGTGGCACAGATGATACCAATCACGCCCAGCAAACGGCTGCCGAAGGCCAGGGCACCGGCGGTAGCTGTCATCGTGCCCAGGATGGTCACGCCGCTCAGGGCGTTCATGCCGCTCATCAGGGGAGTGTGGAGCAGGCTGGGCACGGACTTGATCAGCTTATAGCCCACCAAAGTGGCCACAACAAAAACCAGGACCAAAATGATCTCTCTGTTCACAGCCCCATCGCCTCCCGGGCGCCCTGGTGCACCACCTGTCCATCCTTGGTGGTCAGAATGCCCTGGACGATGGGATCGTCCTTGTCCAGCACCACAGCGTTGTCCTTCACCAGGTATTTGAGCAGGTTGTAGATGTTTTGCGCAAACATCCAGGTGGAGCTGGTCGGGATCATCCCGGGGATGTTCTTGATGCCAACCAGGTTGACCAGATCCTGCTGCACGGTTTCACCGGGCACGGTGGCTTCGCAGTTGCCGCCCTGGTCAATGGAGATGTCCACAATGACGGAGCCGGGCTTCATCCGGCTGACCATCTCCCGGGTAATGATCACAGGCGCCAGTTTGCCTGGCACCAGCGCACTGAGAAACACGATGTCCATTTTTTCCAGATGGGGCGCGATCAGGCTGCGCTCTTTCTCCAGCAGCTCAGGGCTGAGCTTGAGGGCGTACCCGCCTTCCCCCACAGCCTTTTCATCAGGTATATCAATGTCAATGATTTTGGCTCCCAAAGATGCAGCCTGCTCCCGGGCGGTGGAGCGAATGTCGACCGCGTAGGTCACGGCCCCCAGCCGTTTGGCGGTGGCCAGAGCCTGCAGGCCGGCCACGCCCACGCCGATCACCAGCGCGTTCAGGGGCTTGATCATGCCC
The DNA here is from genome assembly GCA_012513735.1 of Clostridiales bacterium. Classification (GTDB taxonomy): domain Bacteria; phylum Bacillota; class Clostridia; order Christensenellales; family Aristaeellaceae; genus UBA1038. The sequence continues at coordinate 2,091 of JAAZBR010000072.1, forward strand.
ACGGCGCTGAAAATCTGCGGAATAAAGGAGGGCAGCAGATTGGCCGCGATCAGAATGCCCTTGTAGCCGGCGCAGGTGCTCATGGAGGTCAGCGCGTCCATGTTCTGCGCACGGGAAATGCGGGGCACGCCATCCAGCGTCAGCGAAATAATCCCCTTGGCGGCCATGTCCTTAACCATCTGATGGTTGGCCGGGGACGCCGGGTGGATGAACGTAATCAGATACTGCCCGGCGTGCATCAGGTCAATCTCATGGCAGTTGA
>JAAZBR010000073.1 GCA_012513735.1 Clostridiales bacterium
ACCCGGGCAGCCTCTTCGGCCAGCCGTTCCAGAACTGGCAGGTTATAAGATGCTTCTGCTGTTTGCTCGATCATCAGCCGGATCATGGCTTGGGGGCAGCCCCTTCGCCTTTCTGCGCTGAATGCTTGAGGTTGGAGCGGATGCGTTCCAGCGCGCTGAGCTTTTCGTCGCTGGGATATTCAATGCGCTCGTGGAAAATGCCTTGCACCACATTGGCGCAGGTTTCCTGGATGCTGTATAGGTTCTTCATGGTCAGCGGCGCGTTGGCCAACTGGCCGTCATCAATTTTGCCGCGGATCAGCTTCCAGATAAAGCTGTGGATTTCGTCCGTGGTCGGGTTGTTGAGGGTGCGCACGGCGGCTTCAATGGTGTCGCAAAGCATGACAATGGCCGCCTCCGCTGACTGGGGAGGGGTACCGTCATAGGCAAATATTTGCTCGTCTACGGCCTCGCCGCTTTCCTTGATGGCCTTTGTATAGAAGTACTTGACCCGTGAATTGCCGTGATGCTGTACCACGATCTGCTGCACTTCCAGGGGCAGGTGATATTGCTTGGCCAGGGCCAGGCCATCCCGGATATGAGCAGTAATGATGGCAGCGGACACCGCTGGATCGGTTGAATCATGCACATTGCCGGTACCGATCTGGTTTTCCTTGAAGTACAGCGGGCGCTTCAGTTTGCCGATGTCATGGTAGTAACCGCCCACCCGGGCCAGCAGCGGGTTGGCGCCCACCGCTTCGGCGGAAGCTTCCGCCATGTTGGCAATCAAAATGCTGTGATGATAGGTACCGGGCGCTTCAAGCAGCAGCCTGCGCAGCAGGGGCTGGTTGGGATTGCTCAGCTCCATCAGCCGGTTGTTGGTAGGCAGATTGAACGCAGTTTCTGCCAGGGGCTGCGCTGCCAGACAAAGCGCAGTGGACAGCATGGCCCCTCCGGCTGCGTACAGCGGCTTTTCCCACAGGTTGCTGGTACCGCTGGCGGTCAGCAGGATGACGGCCAGTACCGACAGGAAACTGAGCAAGGTGGCTGCGCCGCCCGCCACCATCACCAGGGAACGCTGACCCCGCCTGGACAGAATCACTGTGACGGCACTGCCTGCGATCAAACCGGTCAGAAGCATGGTCAGCGGATCGTATACGCTGGCGGTGCTGGAACTGCCAAGTATCAAGGCGGCAATGGCAGAGGATGCCGTATTCACAATAAGCCCTGGCAGAGTACCTACGGTCACTGTGATCAGAAAAGCAGGCAACAGGAACGGCGCCAGATACGGAATGTGGATGACCTTTGCCAGCAGGCAAAGCAAAGTGACAGCCAGCAAGGTCAGGTAAATAAGGATCAGTAACCGGTTGCGTTGCATAAGCTGGGGCGCCGTGAGCAAAAGAAGCACGATTGTTAATGCCAGCAGGGCGGCCATGGTCAAAAAGGCGCCCACGTACATGCGATAGTCGATTTCGTTGTTGTTCAGCAGGCCCAGGGTATTGAGCATCGCAATCTGATTGGCTTTGATGCGGCCCTCTCCACGCACCACGATGTTCTGCCCTTGCTTAAACACAACAGGTTCCACAGCCTGCATGGCTGCCTGCTTTGC
>JAAZBR010000074.1 GCA_012513735.1 Clostridiales bacterium
CAGAACGGGGGCCTGCAGAAGCCGGCGCAGGGCATCCGGCATGGGCGCCAGCGCCGCCGCACCCTCCCACTGAAAAGCGCACAGATATCCCTCCGGCATCTCCCGGGAGAAGCGCAGCCGCACCAGCGCCGGATGCTGAATCGCCGCATAGTGTGAAGCAGCCCTGCGCAGTTGATCTACCGCGGCCTCGGGCTTGCCCAGGTAGTTTACAGGCGAAGCGCCGGCATACTTTACATAGAGGGTTTCCTCCTTTTGCAGTACCCCAAACCCAAGCGAGCCGCCTGTCATCTGATCAAACACTTCAAAGACCTGTCCCAGCTCATCCAGCCAACTCAGATCATGAAACTCCTTCAGCTTCACCGGCAGCCCCTGGACGTACATCTGCATATTCTGTCCCCCCGTGACTTCATTATAGCAAGCGGGCAATCCACGGTCAAAAGATGGGTATGTCCGTGTGCTGCTGCTATCCGCCGCACCACAGCTTGTGTCAAGCCTTGTTCCCGCCTTGACAAAGTATTATGGGGTTTCTATACTTTCGCTTAATTGCATGGAAACAAAGAGGGCCCGTAATGGAGGAAAACATGCGTCATTATTTGGAGCCGGTGAAGGCAGTTCTTGACGAAGTCAACAGCAGTGTAAAGGGCCTGAGCGTGCAGGAAGCGGCACGCCGCTTGGAAACAGATGGAAAGAATAAGTTGAAGGAAGCCGAGAAGGCATCCATACTGCAACGCTTCCTGGAAGAACTCAAGGATCCCATGCTGATCATCCTGATGGCTGCAGCGCTGATTTCCGGCATCACCAGCGTGCTGTCCGGGGAGAGCATTGCGGAAGCAATCATTATTCTGGTGGTTGTGCTATTGAACGCCGTGTTGGGTGTCTATCAGGAGAACAAGGCGGAACGCGCCATCGAAGCCCTGCAGGAGATGTCTGCCGCCACCTCCAACGTGCTGCGTGACGGACATGTGGTGCAGGTGCATGCTGAAGACCTGGTGCGGGGGGACATCATCCTGCTAGAGGCCGGCACTGCGGTGCCGGCGGACTGCCGGTTGATTGAGTCGGCCTCTGTTCAGATTGAAGAGGCTGCGCTGACCGGTGAATCGGTGCCTGTGCATAAGGGGACGGAAGCCTTGCATCTGGCAGCCGATCAGCACGACATCTCCCTGGGCGACCGGACCAACATGGCCTACATGGGCAGCACCGTGGTGTATGGCCGCGGGCAGGCTGTGGTGGTGGCCACCGGTATGGATACCGAAATGGGCAAGATCGCCGATGCCATTTCCCGCACGCTGGATCATGATACTCCCCTTCAGCTCAAGCTGAACAAGCTATCCAAGACTCTCAGCATTTTGGTGCTGTGGATCTGTGTGTTTATTTTTGCCTTCAGCCTGATTCGCAATGGACGCTTTGACCTGCCGACCGTGCTGGAAACCTTCCTGATCGCTGTTTCCCTGGCTGTTGCGGCCATTCCTGAGGGCCTGGCTACCGTGGTCACCATTGTGCTGTCCATCGGTGTGACCAACATGAGCAAGCGAAATGCCGTTATCCGCAAGCTGACGGCAGTGGAAACGCTGGGCTCCACCCAGATCATCTGCTCTGACAAGACGGGCACCCTGACCCAAAACCGTATGACGGTGGTGGATCATTACAGCCAGGACGAACGGCTGCTTGCCCGCGCCATGGCGCTGTGCTCTGACTCTGTGTGGGAGGATGGCAAGGCCGTTGGCGAGCCGACGGAGAATGCGCTGGTGGCCTATGCAGCCAGCCTGGATATGCCCAAGCCTGACCTGATGGCGGAATACCCCCGCGTGGGGGAGGCACCCTTTGACAGCATGCGCAAGCTGATGAGCACGCTGCATCAAAACGGCGATGCCATTGTGCAGTACACAAAGGGAGCGCCCGATGAGCTGCTGAAGCGATGCACCCATTACTGGGACGGAAAGAAGCGTCAGCTGTTGACCGAGGAAGTCAGGATCCAGTATCTGCAGGCCAACAAGGGGATGGCCGATCAAGCCCTGCGCGTCATGGCAGGCGCCTTCCGCGAGTGGCCCATGATGCCTGAGGATCAGACGCCCGGGGCGCTGGAAGCGAACCTGACCATCATCGGCCTGGTGGGCATGCTGGATCCGGTGCGGCCTGAGGTGATCCCTGCCATTGAGGAGTGCAGGCAGGCCGGCATTCGCCCCATCATGATCACTGGTGACCACCGGGATACCGCGGCTGCCATTGCCAAACAGCTCGGCATGATCGAGAACAGCAGCGAGGCGATCACAGGAGCACAGCTTGACACCATCAGTGAGGAGGAACTGCGCAGCAGCATCGGCAAATACTCTGTGTTTGCCCGGGTACAGCCGGAGCATAAGGTACGCATTGTCACGGCCTGGCAAGCCCAGGATAAGGTGACCGCCATGACGGGTGATGGCGTCAACGATGCGCCTTCCATCAAGCAGGCAGACATTGGTGTGGGCATGGGCATTACAGGTACCGACGTCACCAAGAACGTGGCCGACATGGTGCTGGCCGACGACAATTTTGCTACCATTGTATCTGCCGTCAAGGAAGGCCGTCGGATTTATGACAACATTCGCAAAGCCATCCAGTTCCTGCTTTCCAGCAACCTGAGCGAGGTGTTGTCCATCTTCTTTGCCACTATCGTTGGCTTTACGATTTTAAAGCCCGTTCACATCCTGTGGATCAATCTGATCACCGATACCTTTCCTGCTCTGGCCCTGGCCTTTGAGGCGCCGGACAAAGATGTGATGCGACGGCCGCCCCGCCCCAAGGATGAAGGAATTTTTGCAGGCGGTTTGGGTTTTGACGCTGCCTATCAGGGCGTGATCGTCTCCATCCTAACGGTGGCCGCCTACCTGATCGGCCACTTTATAGAGAGCGGGAAATGGGAGTTTGTCAACTCTCCCGATGGCATGACCATGGCCTTCCTGACCATGAGCCTGGCCGAGGTGTTCCACAGCCTGAACATGCGCTCCCAGCGGGGCAGCATCTTCACCCTGAAGACGCACAACCTGTACCTGTATGGCGCCATGATTGTGTCGTTGATTCTGACCGCTGCCGTGATCTATGTGCCCTTCCTGCAGCAAGCCTTTGGGTTTGAGCACATTTCCTTCCAGGAATACATCACTTCCCTTCTTCTGGCTGTGTCCATCATCCCGATTGTGGAGATTGTCAAGTGGCTGCAGCGCAGGTTTGGTA
>JAAZBR010000075.1 GCA_012513735.1 Clostridiales bacterium
ACGCTGTTGATCATGACGGGAGCGGCCAATTTAGGGAAGGCGGCTTCCACCAGGTCAGCCACCATGCGGGCATCCTCATAGCAATCCGAATTGGAGATGAAGCACTTGCCGTTGTACTGCAGCCCATCTTTTGCATGGGCTTGCATGCGCTTGACGATCTCCCGGATCACCTGTTTCTTGCCACGGTACTTGGAGCGCGGAATCAGGCGCCCCAGATGATCCATGTTGAGCAACGGGCAGATGTTGAGCATGGAGCCGAACAGGTGGGCTGTCTTGGTGATGCGGCCGCCTCTGTAATAGCTGGTCAGATCGGTGGAGAAGAACCAGTGGTGGATGTTCAGCTTGTTCTCCTCAAGCCAGGCATGAACCTGGTCAAAGTCGGCGCCGCTGTCACGCAGGTCAGCCGCCAGATCCATCAGCAACCCGTAGCCGCTGGAGGCGCCCAAGCTGTCTACCACGGCGATTTTTCTGTCCGGGTACTTGCTCTGCAGCGTTTCCTGAGCTACACGAGCGGAGTTGTGCACGCCCGAAAGACCGGAAGACAACGTGACATGCAGCACATTCATGCCCTGCTTCAGGAAGGATTCAAAAAACTCCAGCATTTGATCCACATTTACCTGGGATGTGGTGGGGGTGGCGCCGGCAGACATCCGGGAATAGAACTCCTTGAAGCTCATGCTTTCGCCCAGGTCATCCGCAAATTCCTTCCCATCCATGGTGAAATGAAAACAGGTATAATGGATGTTCCGTTTTTCAAAATGCTCCTTGGGCAGGTCTGCTGTGGAACAGCAGGTTAGCACATATTGACTCATAGTTCCGTTCCTCCTTGTGATATGGTCATACATTATCATATACCACTTTCTGCGGCGTGAAAGGTGCAATCATTCAATGTTGGGTTTGTAATGCCATATGAAGCTTGCGGATATAGGACGCATCTGCGCCGCAGCACCCGCCCAGATACGTGGCTCCTGACTGGCCGGCAGGCAGCACATCCATCACAAATTGATCGGGGTCCAGCTCCGTTACACTCTTCCCGTCTACCAGCGTAGTGCGCCCCGCATTGGGTTTGAAGATGAGGGGAAGATCGGTGTGTTGCCTGAATTGCTTAAGGACGGGCATGGCCAAGTCCGGGCCCAGAGAGCAGTTGAGGCCGATGGCATCCGGGCAATAGGGGGCCAGGCCTTCCACCATGTCGGCAACGGAGTTGCCCATCATGGTCTTCCCCACTTTTTCAAAGCTCATGGTGCAAAAAAGCGGCACATCGTGCTTGCGGGCACAGCGGGCGGCTACCTTCAGCATCTCCAGATCAATGAAGGTTTCCAGATAGATCAGGTCCGGCTTCTCCTGCATGCCGGCGTTAAACACCTCGTCGTACAGTGCTTCCGCCTCCTCCTGGGTGATGTCGCCATAGGGCTCCATCAGCCCCAGCAGGGGCCCGCTGGACAGGGCGACCAGGCACCTGCCGGCCGAGGCTTGCCGGCACAGACGGACGCCGGCTTGTGTGACGGCTGATACATCCTGGCCTTCCTTCTGAAGCGCCATGGCGTTGACACCAAAGGTGCTAGCCAACAGAATCTGTGCTCCGGCCTCAGCCATGTCGCTGTGCACTTTGATGACAATATCCGGGTTTTCCAAATTATAGCGCCAGACAGGGACCTTGTTTTCACTTAGCTCCCACAGACTGGTGCCTGTGGCGCCATCCAGCAGAACAAGCGGTTTTGTGTCCTTTGCTGCGATTCTGTGCAGCATGTCTGCCCGTTGAGAAACAGTGTGCAATGGTCCCCTCCTGTTGGATAGTGATCTCTGCAGCGCCCTGTGTATCGGCCCGCTTGCTGAGTATAACAGGTATCGCTGCGTGCTGACCTGTAATAACAGGCATACTGCGTTCAAATGCTGTACAGCAAAA
>JAAZBR010000076.1 GCA_012513735.1 Clostridiales bacterium
CCGGAGACGGCATCGGGCCCGAAATCGTAGCCTCTGCCCAGAAGGTACTGGACAGCGTTGGACAGAAGTACGGCCACCAATTCCACTACGAGCAGGTACTGGCAGGCGGATGCGCCATCGACGCCTGCGGCGAGCCTTTGCCGGTGGCTTCTTTGAAAGCCTGCCTTGAAGCAGACAGCGTGCTGTTGGGCGCTGTGGGCGGGCCAAAGTGGGAGATGCTGCCCGGCCACCTGCGGCCTGAGCGTGCGCTGCTGGGCATCCGCAAGGAGCTGGGTCTGTTCGCCAACCTGAGGCCTGCCAGGCTGTATCCCCAGTTAAAGGATGCCAGCCCGCTGCGCGCCGATATCGCGGGGGAAGGGTTTGATCTGCTGATCGTGCGCGAGCTGACGGGGGGCCTCTATTTCGGTCCCAGCGGCCGCAAGGACAGCCCGGATGGGCAGCAGGCCTTTGATACGGAGATTTACTCCGTCAAGGAGATCGAGCGCATTGCCCGGGTGGCTTTTCAGGCTGCCCAGGGAAGAAAGAAGCGGCTGTGCAGCATTGACAAGGCTAATGTGATGGAATCTTCTCGCCTGTGGCGGGAGACGGTGCATGCCCTGGCAGCGGACTATCCGGATGTGCAGCTCAGCGACATGCTTGTGGACAACGCCGCCATGCAATTGGTGGGCAATCCCGCCCAGTTTGACGTGATTGTGACTAGCAACCTGTTTGGTGATATTCTCTCCGACGAGGCATCCAAGTTGACCGGCTCCATTGGTCTGCTGCCCTCGGCCTCCCTGGGGGAAGGCACATTGGGGATGTACGAGCCTATTCATGGCTCTGCGCCCGACATCGCTGGCCAGGGGCTGGCCAACCCGCTGGCCACTATCCTGTCCACCGCCATGATGCTTCGCATATCCTTTGGCCTTCAACAGGAGGCGGACGCCGTGGAGCGGGCGGTGGAAGTTACCCTGCAATCCGGTGCGCGCACTAAGGACATTGCTCATGGAGGCGCCTTCATGACTTGCGATCAGATGACAGACAGCGTGCTGCAGAACTTGAACTGATGCCCCGTCACGCATTAAAAAACCGGCGGCCCACTCAAAGGTCGCCGGTCTTTTCAATTGACGGTGCTTAGACTTCCATCGTCCAGCCGAAGGGATCGGGCAGGGTGCCCCACTGAATTCCGGTCAGAGTATCATACAGCCGCTGGCTGAGCGGGCCTGTGGTACCGTCGCCGATGACCATGATGTCGTCCTTATAGCGCAGCTTGCCTACAGGGGAGATCACCGCGGCCGTTCCGGTGCCGAAGATTTCCTCTACGCGACCCATGTTGTAATCGTCGATCAGCTCATCCACGGAGATGCGTTTTTCATATACATCCAACCCCCAGGATTCGCACAGCTTGATCACTGAATCCCGGGTGACACCGGGCAGAATGCTACCATTGAGTGCGGGCGTGACCAGGTGCCCTGAAATCTTGAAGAAAATGTTCATGGCGCCCACCTCTTCAATGTATTTGCGCTCAACACCATCCAGCCACAACACCTGGGAATAACCCGCATCATGGGCCTTGACCTGGGCGATCAGGCTGGCAGCGTAGTTGCCGCCCGTTTTGGTATAGCCCATGCCGCCGCGGACCGCGCGCACATAGTCGTCCTCAATCCAGATGCCTACAGGGGCCATGCCGCTTTCAGAGTACGCCCCGCTGGGGGAGAGAATGACCACGAACAGGTAGGTTTTAGAAGGCGCCACGCCGAGAAAACCGTCGGTGGCGATGATAAAGGGCCTGATGTACAGGCTGGTGCCCGGATCTTTGGGGATCCAGTCCTTCTCCACACGCACCAGCTCCCTGATTGCCTGAATAAAGTCCTCCTCCGGCACCTCCGGGATGCACAGCCGCTGGTTGCTGACGTTGGCCCGGCGCGCATTCATCTCCGGGCGGAACAGCAGCGCGCGCCCGTCGGGGGAATGGTAGGCCTTCATGCCCTCAAACATCTCCTGCCCATAGTGAAACACCATGGCCGCAGGGGACAGCGATAGGTTTTGAAAGGGGACGATGCGGGGGTCAAACCAGCCCTTCCCCTCAGCATAATTCATGAGGAACATATGATCCGTAAAAATATGTCCAAACCCAAGTTTGTCACCCGGCTGAGGCTTTGCTTTGGGCGTACTTACCTTTTGAATGTCGATGTTCAGCATTTCAGATGCCCCCTTTCATAATAATCAATTATAGGCTGCCGGCAGGGCAGCGTCAAACGCTTCCGGACTGCATGCAGCGTTTTCGTTGTTTTTCATGCCGTGGTTCTCAGGGAATGTGGTCTGTGCTATAATTCAAACGGCACATACGTACAAAGGAGGCAAACACCATGTTGCAACTTAAGGAAAACCTTTTCTATGTTGGCGTACAGGATGCAGCCCTGCGCGTTTTCGATATCATCATGAATACCCCCTATGGCACCAGCTACAATGCCTATGTGCTCAAGGGCAGCCAGAAGACTGCTCTGATCGATGCGTCCAAGGACGGCTTTGAGAAGGAGTTCCTCCGCCGGGTGCAGGAAGTGACGCCCCTTGACAAGATCGACTACCTGATCGTCAGCCACACGGAACCGGATCATGCCGGCATCATCCCCCTGCTGGTAGAGAAAAACCCCAACCTGGAGCTGGTCGGTACAAACAGCGCCATCACCTTCGTGACCAACATCATCAAACAGTCCTTCAAATCCCGCGCGGTCAAAAAGGGCGATACCCTGGACCTGGGCGACAGGCAGCTTCAATTCTACCCCATGCCCAACCTGCACTGGCCCGATACCCTGTTCACCTACGATCCGGTGAGCGGGGCGCTGTTTACCTGTGATTTTTTTGGCGCGCATTTCTCGTGGGATGGAGTGCTGCTGAGTAAAATGGAGGACAAGTCAGCCTACCATGCCGCGCAGTATCAGTATTTTCTTGACATCATGGCCCCCTTCCGGAA
>JAAZBR010000077.1 GCA_012513735.1 Clostridiales bacterium
CTGCTGTTATAGATGTATCCCCGCAACAAACACCTGTTCCTGTGGAGCGGCCTGCTGCCCCCACGCCTGTGGCGCCTCAGCCAATGGAGGAGAAGGCCGTCGCGCAACGCCCAGTTTTATCCCAGCAGGTGGAGCAAACTGCACAGCCGCAGGAAACAAGACAACCAAGGCCGGGTCCTATTCGCGATGTGGGCATGGCGGCCGCCGTGCCACTGACAGGAGAGCGTGTGCGCGTGGAACAACCCCGCAGCTTGCCTGAGGAGCAGCGGCGGCTTGATGGAACGGCCAAGCCCCGGAAACCTCAGGAGAAGCAGATCGGCCTGATGCTGGACAGCTATGCCCGCCCACCAGCCAATCTGCTCAGCGTGCCCGCGCCGAATGAAAACGGCGACACCACGGAGGAGGACTACAAGCGTGCGGAAAAGCTAATCAGCACGCTAAGCAGCTTCAACATCACCGCGACCGTGCAGCAGATCGTCCATGGCCCAGCGATCACGCGCTTTGCCATCCGCCTGGCGGAGGGCGTCAATGTCAACCGTCTGCGAAATGTGATGGACAATATCGCCGTGGAGCTGCTGGCTAAAAGCCCTGTGCGGGCGGAAATCCCCATTCCGGGCACGCCGCTGATCGGCATCGAGGTATCCAACGACAAGGCCACTACTGTATATCTGAGCGAGGTGCTGCATTCTCCCAAGATGCAGGAGCTGCGCTCGCCCACCGCGGTGGCGCTGGGCAAGGACATCACAGGCGCGCCGGTGATCTGTGAGCTGATGGACATGCCCCATTTGTTGATCGCCGGCGCCACGGGCAGCGGAAAATCGGTTTGCATTAACAGCATTATCACCAGCCTGCTGTACCGTGCCACGCCGCGCGACCTGCGGCTGATTCTGATAGACCCTAAGTTTGTTGAGCTGCAGCCATACAATGACATACCCCACCTGTTGCTGCCTGTGGTGGTGGACCCTAAAAAGGCGGTGGCGGCTCTGGAGTGGGTGTGCATCGAAATGGACGAGCGCTATCAGAAGCTGCAGCAGATGGCTGTGCGTAACATTGATGCCTACAACAAGAAGCTGGCGCCTGATGAGGAGCCGATGCCCAAAATCGTGGTGATCGTGGACGAAATGAGCGACCTGATGGCCTCTGCCGGCAAAGTCATCGATGAGCATGTCAAGCGCATCACCGCCAAGGCGCGGGCCGCGGGTATTTGTCTGATATTGGCTACCCAGCGCCCCTCGGTGGACGTGATCACGGGCATCATTAAGGCCAACATCCCCAGTCGCATTGCGTTCCAGGTTTCCTCACAGATCGATAGCCGCACCATCCTGGACAGTCAGGGTGCGGAAAAGCTATTGGGATACGGCGACATGCTTTACCTGCCGCGCAACCTGTCCAGCCCCAGGCGTGTACAGGGCTGCTTTGTCAGCGACAAGGAAGTGAGCGCTGTGGCCGATTTTGTGAAGAGCCGCAACAACGCCGATTACAATGTGGACATCATGGAACATGTGGAGAAAGGCGACAAGGCGGACAGCGGCAATGGCGCCGGTGGAGCGGCCGGCAGTGAGGATGCGGATGCCTTTGATGAACTGTTGCCCCAGGCCATTGAGATGGCGGTGGAGGCGGGCCAGATGTCTATCTCCATGCTGCAGCGGGTGCTGCGGGTGGGGTATGGGCGGGCTGGCCGCCTGATTGACGAAATGGCGCGTCGCAACATCATCAGCGGCAATGAGGGAACCAAAGCCCGTAAAACGCTGATCACCCGGGAGGAGTATATGCAGTTGTTTGACAAGGATGATCCTTTTTAAAAGGGCAGCAGGATGGTCAGACTACCCCAGACAGCCATGCACAGGCCCAGCACCATGACGATGATGCAGGGCCTTTTGCATGCAGTGGCTTCCCTATCGCACAATAGGTAAAATACGCTGTAGGGGATAAGATCTATCGCGTAGCGCGCCCCATACTGGTATCCGCCGAATGTGCGGTGGCACAGGAGCAGCAGCAGGTGCAGCAGAAAGATGCCCAACACCAGGAGCTTTGATGGGGCCAGCCTTCTGCACCATCCATCCCGCAGCACCCACCCCAGCATGCACAGCAGAACGGGGTTGGACAGAAACAGGGAAAAGCCGAACTGCTTCAACTTTACTGCTCTGCCTTCTATGCTGAAGGGCAGACCCCATAGGAAGGTAGCTGCGTTTTTGGGTACATGCCGCAGGGAAAACTGCGTGCCGCCCTGAAAGCTGAACTCCGGCAGGTGGTTATGGCCAAACTCCAGTGGATTGCCAAACCGTGCCCAGTTGTACCAGGCATAGGCTGCCGCTACGCACAGCCCCAGCACAATACCGGGAAGCAGCTTTTTTATCGTTACCAGAATGCGCTCATGCCCCGACTGGCGATGCAAGAACAGAGCGATCAACAGCGGGCCATAGAGGGCGTTGAAGGGACGACACCCCACGCTGAGCGCATAGCAGAACAAACCCCAGGTGGTTTTGTCTGCTTGCATGCCCTCCATGGCCAGCACGGTGAGCATAAACGCCATCACCTGTGCCTGATACCATACGGCGCCTGTCATCAGCAGCGGTAGCATGCTGGAGGCAGTGCAAAGCAGAAAAGCGGCAGCGGCGGCGCTGGCTTCCTTCCAGCCCTCTTTGCGCAGCGTGCGCACCAGCGACAGAAAAGCGATCAGGGCATATGCCTTGATCAGCAAACCATCCGGTACGTTGTAGCCAAACAGGAAGGTCAGAAAAAACACAGGAACGCTGGGAACGGGGGGGAAGCTGACGTAATAGCGGTTTTCAAAAATGGCCAGTTCCAAGTGAGGGATATCGTATGGCAGGTGCATCCGCCCTTCCCGCCAGGCCATCGCCTGGATGGTATAGGTATTGTAGGGCGATGGGGTGAAAATGCCCACCCCTGTGATCAGATGCAGCACAACCAGCAGGAGGATCAGCAGCGCGGCAAACAAATACCGTGATCTGCAGAGCGCGCGGACGGGGAAAAAACGGTGAAAAACGTTCATATGCACCAAGTATAGCACTCCTCTCTGCAGGGGACAATGATGCAGTTTCTTCGGTGGAGGAGAGGGGGGTACAGGGCAGGTGTTTGTCAACGCAAATCCTTGACGAAAGCAGCCTGCCGTGTTACCATCGCGTGGAACATTTCTACTATTGCAGAGAGATGGAAGGGACACATTGATTGAGTATCTGGATCAACTGCGCGCCCCCATTGGGCCGTCTGTTGTATGCCTGGGTTTTTTTGACGGTGTCCATTTAGGACACAGGGCCATTGTGGAGACGGGGCTGGATATTGCCCACAAGCTGGAACTGCCGCTGTATGTCCACACCTATGACAGGCCACCTGCCAGCCTGATCCGAAAGGGTGCCACCACCTGTGAGTTGACTTCAATTTGCGAGAAGGATCGGCTGTTGGCCGATATGGGGGTTGACCTGCTGGTTGTCAGCCGCTTTGATGAGGTGCTGATGCATATGCAGGGCGAGGCGTTTGTGCGGCAAGTGCTGATTCAAAACCTGCGAGCCAGGCATCTGGTGGTCGGCTTTGACCATCGGTTCGGATACCGGGGCAGCACCGGCACGGAAGAGCTGGCAGACTTGTGCAAAAGCCTGGGGATTGGCCTGAGCGTCGTGCCCGCTGTAAAAACGGCCGACAGTCAGGTGATTTCCAGCACTGCCATTCGGGAAGCGCTGTCAAAGGGTGACTGGCAGGCGGCAGAGCAGATGCTGGGCAGACCGCCTGATGAGTATATGAAGAACAACGGGCGCCCCCTTGACATCGGGGATTATGAGGCAAAGAAAGGTGGACAGGGACTCGCATGAAGAAGAGTGTTGCGGCGTGGATTGCCTTGGGATTGATCACGGTAATTGCCGGCCTGCTGCTGGCGATCACCAATGAGGTTACCAAGGGCAAAATCGAAGCACAGGCAGCGGAAGCCAAAATAGAGGCCCGCAAGAGTGTGCTGTCAACGGCTGCCGAATTTGAGCTTCTGGAGCTGGAGGATCTGCAGCCCTTGGAAGACCTGTACATTGGTAAGTCCGGTGAAACCATCACCGGCTATGTGGGTGCTGTGGTGACCAAGGAAGGCTACGGTGGCCCCATTGAGGTGATTGCTGGTGTTGATGCGCAGGGTAAGGTGACCGGTGTATCGGTTGGCGGCAGTGAGTTTTCTGAAACTGCCGGCTTGGGCGCCAAGGCTAAGGAGCCCGCCTTCATGCAGCAGTTTATCGGCAAGCAGACTCCTGTACGCGCCGTCAAGTTTGCGCAGGACCGGGCAGATAACACCATTGACGCCATTACGGCCGCCACCAAAACCACCAATGCTGTTGCCGGTGCTGTCAATGCGATTGCCGCTAAGGTGGATGCCTACCTAAACCCGGAAACGGACGTCGCAGCGGAGGGCACCACCTATACAGCCAGCGTCCAGGGCTTTGCCGGGCCGGTTGCTGTGCTGGTTACGGTAAAGGATAACGGCGCCATCAGCGATTTGACCGTTGGGGATGACCAGTTCGCCGAAACCGATGGCTATGGGGCCCGTGCCAAGGATCCTGTGTTTACCAAGCAGTTTGTGGGCAAGAGCTTGCCCATCACCATAGAAGATATTGATGCCCTGTCCGGCGCTACGCGCACCAGTGTAGCGGTAGTAGATGCCATCAACAAGGCGTATGAGGACAAAGTCGTGGTGGCGCCTCCCGCGCCGGAGGGCACCCGGTATACGGTCAGCGAGCAGGGCTTTGCGGGTCCTGTCGCCGTCTTTGTTACCGCGAAGGATGACGGCACCATTACGGCGCTCTCCATTGGGGATGACCAGTTCAAGGAGACCGAGGGCTATGGCGCCGGCGCCAGGGAACCAGCCTTTATCAAGCAGTTCATCGGCAAGCAGCTGCCGCTGACTCTGGATGCTATTGATGCGATTTCCGGTGCTACCCGCACCTCGACCGCGGTGGTGAATGCCATCAACCGTGCCTATGAGGAGAAGCTGGTGGATGCCGCTGGCGAACAGCAACCCCCTGCGGAGGGGCCCGCTGTTATGGAGGAACCGGCGGCAATGGAAGCGCCCGCCGCCACCGATGCGCCGGTGGAGGACAAGCCTATAGCTGATGACAGGATTGCGACCGCCTCTGTAGACGGCTTTATTGGCCCGGTGGCTGTGACCATCACCCTGAACGCTGACGATACCCTGGCCAAGGTCGAGGTGGGCGACGCCCAGTTCAACGAGACGGAAGGTCTGGGTTCCAAGGCCAGGGATGAGGCATTCACAGCTCAGTTTGTGGGCAAGAAGCTGCCCCTGACGATGGAGGACATTGACGCCATCGCCGGCGCAACCGTTACCAGCAAGGCGGTGGTGGAGGCCATCAACGCGGCGTATAAACAACTATCCAAATAACGTGCGGCGGATGCCAATCAGAAAGGCGGGATCATTTTGGGAAAGTTAAGCTTCCGCGGCGGGATCCATCCGCTGCACGACAGGCATGAGGGCAAGGAGCCTACGCGTGGAAAACCCATTCGTGCCTATGTGGCAAAAACGGTTTCTATTCCGATGGACATGCATATCGGCGCCCCCAGCAAGCCCATTGTGGTCAAGGGCGACAGGGTGTTGATGGGCCAGCAGATCGCTGATGCGGTAGGCGGGATCGGTGTGCCTGTGCATTCCAGCGTATCGGGCATGGTGACGGCCGTTGCCGAACAGCAGATGCTGCACAAAAAGCCCAGCCTGTGCATCACCATTGAAAATGATGGACTGGATGAGTGGACCACTCTGATCCCTCTGGGCACGGTCGAGGAGGTTGATAAGACGGCGATCATCCCGGCCATCAAGGCGGCAGGGATTTGCGGCATGGGTGGCGCCTGTTTTCCCACCCATGTGAAATTGAGCCCGCCTGCAGACAAGAAGATCGAGGTCATTCTGCTCAACGGTGCCGAGTGCGAAACCTTCCTGACGGCTGACTTCCGCCTGATGGTGGAGCAGCCCGAGCGCATTGTGGACGGCCTGCGCCTTGCCATGCGCGCCATGGATGTCAACCGCGGCGTGATCTGCATAGAGGACAACAAGCCGGAAGCCATTGAGGCCATGCAGAAGGCGGCCAGCGGACGGACCGAGATCGAAGTGGTCGTCATGCGCACCAAGTACCCCCAGGGCTGTGAAAAGCAGATCATCACGGCCGCGACAGGCCGCGAGGTGCCTTCGGGCGGCCTTCCCATGGATGTGGGCGCTGTGGTGCTTAATGTGGCAACGGCTGCCGCCATTGCGGATGCCGTTACGCTGGGACGCCCCTGCATTGAGCGCGTCACCACGGTCACCGGCGCCGTGAAGGAGCCTGACAACCTGCTGCTGCGGGTGGGCACCAGCATTTTGGATGCGGTGGAGGCTTGTGGCGGGTACGCCCGGGAGCCGGGCAAGATCTTCTTCGGCGGCAGCATGACAGGCAACTGCGCGCCGGACGACCAGGCAAGCATCACCAAGGCCAATAATGGCATTGTGGTGCTGGATCAGAAGGAGGCCGTGCTGGCGCAGGAAACCAACTGCATTCGCTGCGGTAGGTGCATCGATGCCTGCCCTGC
>JAAZBR010000078.1 GCA_012513735.1 Clostridiales bacterium
CAAAGGCGCGGTTGGTATCCTCATTGAGAAGCAGCATCACGGTGGCACCGGTCTTGCCGTGCTCCAGCACCGTCACGTCGGCGTTGACCAGCTCCAGCCTGGTCCGCTCCCGCACCACAAAACCTGCAATCTCGTTGTTCACCTGATACCCCTCCTCCTGCGCCAGGGCCGGCAGCCCGCCGGCAAATAACATCGCCATGCACAGCAGGAAGGCGATTAGGCTTTTCCATTTTTGTTCCATGGGTTGACCTCCTTTATGGACGATTAGAAATAACAAAACAAGGGCCATTCGGCCCGGAGCATTGCCTGAACAAGCCCCTTTCTGGCAGGTTATTTGCCCCGGATGGCAATGTCAAGCAAATCGGGCCACTTTACATGAATTTCACCTAATGATAACCAAAGGCAACAGAAACTGGGCCTGGCAAATTGGAATAAGCCGGCGCGGCAGGCTGTGGACACGAACCGCCTGTCGCTCACATCATTTCATCGTCAGGCATCAACAGTCGCAGCCGGCCCTCCGTCGGAAGCCCGCGCGTTTGCCCGAGGGCAGATGGCTTTTCAAAGCGTAATCATTGACTTTTCTTGACAAAGCAGATACCCCGACGGTATGATGTGACCAAAGAATGGAGGCATTTTGGCATGTCAAACAATCTGACAATGGACAAGCTGGTTGCCCTGTGCAAGGTGCGCGGCTTTATATTCGCGGGGTCTGAGATCTACGGTGGCCTGGCCAATACATGGGACTATGGCCCCTTGGGCGTTGAGTTTAAGAACAATGTCAAGAAGGCCTGGTGGAAGCGGTTTGTGCAGGAGTCCAAAACCAACGTGGGGCTGGACAGCGCCATTCTGATGAACCGCCAGGTGTGGGTGGCCTCGGGCCATGTGGGTAACTTCAACGACCCGCTGATGGACTGCAAGGCCTGCAAGGCCCGCTTCCGGGCCGACCAGTTGATTGAGGACAGCGCCAAAGCCAAGGGCGAGGCCCTTCAGGCCGACGGCTGGAGCAACGAGCAGATGGAGGCCTACATTGAGGAGCATCAGCTTCCCTGCCCCGTCTGCGGCAAGCACGACTTCACCGGTATCCGCAAGTTCAACATGATGTTCAAAACCCATCAGGGGGTGACGGAGGACGCCGCCACGGAGATCTATCTGCGCCCCGAAACTGCTCAGGGCATCTTTGTCAACTTCAAGAACATCGTGCGCGCAACCCGTCGCAAGCTGCCCCTTGGGGTATGCCAGATCGGCAAAAGCTTCCGCAACGAGATCACCCCCGGCAACTTCACCTTCCGCACCCGCGAGTTTGAGCAGATGGAGATGGAGTTCTTCTGCAAGCCCGGCGAGGACCTGGAATGGTTTGACTACTGGCGCGGCTTCTGCCGCCAGTGGCTGCTGGACCTGGGCATGCAGGAAGACCGCCTGCGCCTCAGGGATCATAAGCCCGAGGAGCTGAGCCACTACAGCAAGGCGACCACCGACTTTGAGTACCTGTTCCCCTTTGGCTGGGGTGAGCTGTGGGGCATTGCCGACCGTACGGACTTTGACCTCAAGGCTCATCAGCAGACCAGCGGCGAAAACATGGAATACATCGACCCCGTCACCAACGAGCGCTACATCCCCTACGTGGTGGAGCCCTCCCTGGGCGCCGACCGCGTGGCCCTGGCTTTCCTGTGCAATGCCTACGAGGAGGAGCAGCTTGAAAACGACGACACTCGGGTGGTGATGCGCCTGCACCCGGCGTTGGCGCCCTTTAAGGCCGCTGTGCTGCCCCTGCAGAAGAACAAGCTGGGCGATCAGGCCCAGGCGCTGTATGAGCAGCTCAGCCGCGATTTCATGATCGACTACGATGAAACCGGCTCCATCGGCAAGCGGTACCGCCGCCAGGATGAAATCGGCACGCCCTTTTGCATCACCGTGGACTTTGACACAGAGCCTACCGGCACCGTGACCGTGCGCGACCGTGATTCCATGCAGCAGGAGCGCATTGAGATCTCTGCCCTGAAGGGGTACATAGAGGACCGGCTGCAGTTCTGACCGCGCCTTCGGGCGCCTCGAGGGAAAACACATGAGCAATGATCCGAACAGAACAAACTACCAACCCGGCACGGGCGCGGTCCGCAACCGGCGCTCGGCGCGCCACAGCGGCGGCAAGCAGCCGCCCGTGATGCCGCCTGCCGGCGCCAGAGCCAACTATCCCGATGAGGAGGCCGCGCCGCTGCCGCTGTCTCCCCAGGCAAACGGGGTGCCCTATGCGCCTGTCCGCCCGCAGGACAGCGTCTATGCCCCGCCCCGCCGGGAGGCACCCACCGTTTACGAGGAAGCGCCGGAGCGCTTTCCGCCCCGGTACGACCCGTCCCGCCAGCAGGAATATGACGAATACGAGGAATATGATGACGCGCCCCGCCTGTGGCCCAAGCTGCTGGCGCTGGTGCTGGTGCTGATTTTACTGGCTGCAGCTGCGGTTTATTTTCTGGCGCCCAAGGACAGCAAAGGCATTTTGGGCACGCTGCGCGGCGGCGTTGACACGGTGGTGGATGGTGTCGGCGGCCTGTTGGGTGTGAAGAAGGATATTCCGCCTACGCTGATCAAGTTTGAAACGCCTTCCGAATCGGTGCTGACCGGTGTCAAAACCTATTTCACCTTCACCGCTGACAGCACGGTGGACGAAGTGCGCATGTTTGACGACCTGGGCACCGAGATCATCGGTCAGCTTTCCAACGCGGACGAGGACAAAAAAATCTGGTCCTTGGCTGTGGTGTTTGACCAGCCCTTCGATTCCGTCTTGCGTGCAGAAGTGCGCCGAGGCGAAACCTGGTATCCGTCGGACAAAACCCTGTCCCTGAACGTGATCGCTCCCACGCCTACCCCGCCGTCGCTGCCCCAGGAGACGGCCCAGCCGCAGCCTGCTGTGCAGCCGATGCCGACCGATGCGCCCTTTGTGATCCCCACCGATGCGCCGGCTGCCGTCGCTACCGACGCTCCCGCGCCGCAGCCTGTGGCCGCCTTTGTGGTGCCCACGCCCCAGGCGCCCGTCAACACGCTGGCGCCGCTGCCCACCCCTGTGCCCGTTGCGGAGGAACCCGGAGCAGCGGATGACATCATCATCTACGACGACGTGCAGGAGGATGCCCCGGCGGCCGACAGCCAGGTCGGTGTGGAGGGCGCCACCGGCGCCGTGCTGATCACCCAGGCCCCCTATGTGGTGCTGCCCAGCGGCGATCAGCAGGCGGGGATTCCGCCAGAGGCTGTGAACCCGGCGGCGTCCCTTATGGATGAGATCCCCATTTTTATCGATGAAATGCCCGGGCAGGCCCCTGCACCCCCCACAGCCGATGGAGTGACCGAGCCTGCAGGGGCAGAGCCGATAGCGGCCGAGCTTGTAGCGGCTGATCCCGCAACCGAGGTGACGACGGATGCTGTGTCGGAAGGGGTTACGGACATTGCCGCAGAGCCCGCCCAGCAGCC
Source organism: Clostridiales bacterium (assembly GCA_012513735.1). Lineage (GTDB taxonomy): Bacteria > Bacillota > Clostridia > Christensenellales > Aristaeellaceae > UBA1038. The sequence continues at coordinate 3,463 of JAAZBR010000078.1, forward strand.
TGCCGAGGAGCCGGCGGCTGTGGCAGAGGTCCCTGCGGCCCCCGCCAGCAGCCCCATGCCCGTGCTGACGGTCGCCGCCGCTGAAAGCGCCGACCCGGCCAAGCTGAAGATCACTGACACTGTGTACCAAAATGGCAAAAAGGTGACGGAGCTGGCGCGCACCGCGCCGGTCAGCATGTCGTCTCCCGCCGAATACCTGAGCTATGAGGGCGGTGTGTTCACCTTCCGCGGGGACTCCTTCAGGGGCAATGCGGCTTTCGGCACGGCGGACATGCCCCTGAAGCAGCTCAGTGTGCTGTGGAAGGCGCCCTTGGGCAGCATGCGCACCAGCAGCGGTACCCTGTATGGCCTAGGATGGACGGGACAGCCCGCCATTGTTAAGTGGGCCAAGGAGCTGCGCCAGATGATGAACCTGAATGCCGTCAAGAAGGAGGTCGCTGTCCTTAAGGAGGTTATCGCCGCCGGTCAGGATGGCAAGATCTACTTTTTCGACCTTAACGACGGCGTAGCCACCCGCGATCCCATCGATGTGGGCTATCCCATGAAGGGCTCGGTGGCGGTGGATGCGGCCGGCCAGCCCATGATGGCAGTGGGCCAGGGCATTTCCCAGCTTCCGAAGAAAACCGGCCCCATTGGCCTCCGGGTGTTTGATCTGATCACCCAGAAGGAAATGTACCTGCTGAACGGCCGCAAGAGCAAGACTCAGGCGCAGTATTCCACCAACGGCGCCTTTGACGGCACCCCGCTGTTTGAGCGCAACACCGGCACCCTGGTGGTAGCGGGTGAAAACGGTTTGCTGTACACTGTGGCCCTCAACACCAAATTTGACTACCTGGACAAGCACACCATTGCGGTGGAGCCTGCCATCACCTACCTG
>JAAZBR010000079.1 GCA_012513735.1 Clostridiales bacterium
CGCTTGATCAGGACCACCTTGTCGGTGTGGCCCAGCTCTTTGAGCAGGTCGAAGTTCTGCATGTTGCGGGCGCCCACCTGGATCACATCCACGTCGTCAAACAGAGGCAGGTCTTTGATGTTCATGATCTCGGTCACGATGGGCATGCCGGTCTCCCGCTTGGCCAGGCTCAGCAGCCGCATGCCCTCCTCGTGGAGGCCCTGAAAATCGTAGGGCGAGGTACGGGGCTTGAAAGCGCCGCCCCGCAGCATGGTGGCCCCGGCCTCCTTGGCCCGGCGGGCGATCAGCACAATCTGCTCCTCCCCCTCCACCGAGCAGGGGCCGGCGATCACCTGGAAGTGGCCGCCGCCGATGCGGTGGCCGCTGATATCGATCACGCTGTCCTCGCCATGGAACTTGCGGTTGGCATTTTTGAAGGGCTCGGTGATGCGCTTGACGGATTCCACGATAGACAGGCTTTCCAGCAGGTTGATATCCACCTTGCTGGTGTCCCCCACCAGGCCCAGGATGGTCACATCGGTGCCCTGGGATACGTGTACCTGCAGCCCCATGCTGCGGAACCACTGGCACAGGCTCTCCCGCTGCGCTTCGGTGGTGCCCGGTCTCAATACGGCGATCATGGTGTTCCTCCTTCAATAAAAGGACCGCACAGAGGGGATTCTGTGCGGCATGCTCATCTTTCGATGGGTGTTATCGGGGGTTCCTCGCAGCACGAATCACCTTTGCTTTACGCCGGTAAAGTAAAAGTAATAGGTAAAGGAGTAGGCCGCCCGCTGTGAAACGCTGTGCATAATACCCCTCCCGTGCTGTAATTACGGCCAATATAGCACCACGTTTGAAGCCTTGTCAAGCCACCGGCCCGGGCGCGGCTGTTTCAAAGATGTTTCTTGCCTTTTACCGGCGCATTTGCGATAATCGGCCCAGCCATCAAACAGCGCCGGGAGGCCGCCATGCACACAGCCTGGGTACTGGATACGCCCCTGGGCCCCATGACCGCAGTATCGCAGGGAGACGCTCTCACCGCCCTGACATTCGGGGAGCGCCTGCCACCCGGCTGCGCCCTGGAGCGGACGCCGCTGATAGCCAACGCGGCCGCCCAACTGGGCGAATACTTCGCGGGCAAACGGCAGGCCTTTGACCTACCCCTGCAACCCCGGGGCACCGCCTTTCAGCAGACCGTGTGGCAGGCACTGCAACAGATCCCCTACGGGCAGACCCGCAGCTACGGCTTCATTGCGGCCGCGGTGGGCCGCCCCCAGGCCACCCGGGCGGTGGGCGGCGCCAACCACCGGAACCCCCTCAGCATCCTGATCCCCTGCCACCGGGTGATCGGGGCCGACGGCAGCCTGACGGGCTACGGCGGCGGCCTGCACATCAAGCAGGCGTTGCTGCTGCTGGAACAAACCCACGCAAAGGAACTGTGCACATGAAATACCGCTCCGTGTTCGACATCATCGGCCCCGTAATGGTGGGGCCCTCCAGCTCTCACACGGCGGGGGCGGTGCGCATCGGCCAGCTGGCCCGGCGCCTGTTCGGCCGTCAGCCCCAGCACGCCCTGATCCGCTTCTACGGCTCCTTTGCCCGCACCTACCGGGGCCACGCCACCGATGTGGCGGTGGTGGCCGGCCTGCTGGATCTGGACACCGATGATCCCCGCATCCCCGACGCCCTGAGCCTGGCGGCACAGCAGGGCATGGAGGTAGCGTTTTCGCCGGAGCAGGCTGTGCCCACCCACCCCAACACCGTGGGCATGGTGCTGACGGCGGGGGACACGTCCTTTCAGGTGGTGGGGGTGTCCCTGGGCGGCGGGCTGGTGCAGATCACCGAGGTGGACGGCTTCAGCCTGCGCCTGAGCGGCGAGTCGCCGGCGCTGCTGATCTTCCACCGGGATGCCTACGGCGCGGTGGCCTCGGTAACCCAACTCCTGGCCGGCCAGCGGGTCAACATCAACCACATGGAGGTGTCCCGCAGCGACCGGGGCAAGCTGGCGCTGATGGTGATCGAAACCGACGAGCGGGTGGAGCCTGACCTGCTGCGGCTGATCGGCCGGCAGCAGCACATCACCAAGGTGGTCACCCTCAACACATAGGAGCGCACATGTTCAGAAACTTGGAAGAGCTGGTGAACCAGGCCCGGGAGGCCGGGCAACCCCTGTCCGCTTTGATGATCGACCATGAGGCGGAGACCTCCGGTCAGACCCGGGAGGCGGTGGTGGCCCAAATGGCCCGCCGCTGGCAGGTGATGGTGCAGGCCGCCCGGCGGGGCGTCGCGGGCGTGGAAGCCCGCAGCGGCATGACCGGCGGCGACGCCAAGCGCCTGTGGGACTATGTAAAAAAGGGCCGCACCCTCACCGGCAGCAGCTTTTTGACGGCTATCAGCTTTGCCCTGGGCACCAACGAGGTCAATGCCGCCATGGGCGTGATCTGTGCCACCCCCACCGCCGGCTCCAGCGGGGTGCTGCCGGGGGTGCTGCTGATGGTACAGCAGCGGCTTCAGCTTGCCGATGAGGCCGTGGTGCAGGCCCTGTTCACTGCTGCCGCCGTGGGCTATGCGGTGGCCAACAACGCGGTCATTTCCGGCGCCCAGGGCGGCTGCCAGGCAGAGGTGGGCACCGCCAGCGCCATGGCTGCCGCCGCCGCGGTGGAGCTGGCCGGCGGCAGCCCTCAGCAATGCGCGGACGGGGCGGCCATGGCCCTCAAAAACCTGCTGGGCCTGGCCTGTGATCCCCTGGCCGGCCTGGTGGAGGTGCCCTGCATCAAGCGCAACGCCGGCGGCGCGGCCATCGCCCTGGCCGCCGCCGACATGGCGCTGGCCGGCATCCGCAGCCAGGTGCCCGTGGACGAGGTGATCGCCGCCATGTACCAGATCGGCCAGGCCCTGCCCCTCAGCCTCAAGGAGACCGCCCAGGGCGGCCTGGCCGCCACGCCCACCGGCTGCAAATGGAAAGAGCTGCTGTGGAACTCTTAGGTCCTCCTACTCCTCCCCTTCGTCCCAGCGGGGCAGGCACCGGATCCCCTGGCCCAGCAGCAGCACAAGCAAGGCGATCAACGCGATGTAGTAGGCCACGCCCATGCCGCCCTTTCCGATGCGCAGCCAGCCCAGCTTGTGGTAATCCAGAAAAAAGTAGGGCGCCCGGTCGCCCGCGCCAAAGCGCACCCCCAGCGCGCTGCACACCAGATAGAAGCCGAAGTAGTACAGCGGCATCAGCAGCCCCTGGGCGGTGCGCACCCGGCGGGCCCGGGAGGGCGGGGTAAACAGCGCCCAATCCAGCACCGCCAGCAGGGGAGCCAGCACATGGACGCCCATGTTGCTGAGGGACCAATAGTAGTCTCCATGGCCGCTGCGCCACAGCACGGGCATCAGCAGCAGGTGAAAGCCCACATAGGTCAGCGTCACGGCCACGGTAGCCACGTATTTCAGCGTCCACATCCAGCGGGGCAGCGCCCTGCCCATTAGCAGGCCCATGATGCAGGCAGCGGTTACCAACGACATCAGCAGATTGCTCTGGTTGGTGAAGTACATCAGTATTCCGGCCCTCAGGCTGCCCAGGGAATAGCTGCCCCATTGGCCCAGCAGGGCTACCAGCAGCAGCAGGGCTTTCACCAACAGCGAGGGAAGGAATTGTTTTTCAGTCTCAGGCATAGCGATTCCTTCACGGTGTGATGCTTGATTATACCATATTCCCTGTGAGAAACTTGTAAGAAAACAGCCCCGGTATGGCCTGATGGCAGCAAAGGTATATAATGAAGACAGTGGAAGGCCGCGGAAGGAGGAGCGCATGGCACAGATCTGGACGGTAGAGGACGAGGAAAACATCAGCGTGCTGATTATGGACATCATCGCCTCCATGGGGCATGAGAGCCGCGCGTTCATCGACGCGGATGAGCTGGCCCGGGCGCGCCGGGGCAGCGATGTGCCCGACCTGCTGTTGCTGGACCTGATGCTGCGCGGCAAAAGCGGCTTTGACATCTTAAAGCTGTGGAAGCAGGATCCCCAAACACGCCGGGTGCCGGTGATCATCCTGTCCGCCCGGTCCACCGACACCGACAAGGTACGGGGGCTGGACCTGGGGGCGGAGGACTACATCACAAAGCCCTTCAGCATCCGCGAGCTGAAAGCCCGCATCAACGCGGCGCTGCGCCGCATCACGCCGGCCGCCACCCGCCTGGACCTGGGCCCGCTGGTGCTGGAACCGGACAACCGTGGCGTCACCGTGGACGACGTGGCCATCACCCTGACCCAGCAGGAGTTTGAGCTGCTGCACTACATGGCCCAGCATGCCGGACACCTGCTGACCCGGGCGCAGCTTTTGAAGGACGTGTGGGGCTATGAAAGCGAGACCGATGCCAGCCGCACGGTGGACTATCACATCCGCTCCCTGCGCAAAAAGCTGAACGATGACGCAGCCAACCCCCGCTTTATCCAGACCGTGCACGGCAGCGGCTACCGCCTGCAGGTGGAGGGGGACAGCCCATGAAGCGGCAGCTTCGCCGCGCCTTCTGGGCGGTAGGGATCATCACGCTGGCGGCGGTGCTGCTGTTTGTGGGCGTCATGCTGCGCCGGGACGTGGTGGAGGATCAGGGCAACCTGAAGGCCATTCTGAACACCGCCACCGCCTGGACAGGGGAGGCCAACAGCAGCCTGGATATCCTGGCCAACAAGATCGCCGACAGTTCCCCCGCGCTTCGGGTCACCTTTATGCTGCCCAACGGCATCGTGTTGGCGGACAGCGGCGATACCCTGCCCGACGGGCAAAGGCTGCTGCAAAGGCCGGAGATCCGCCAGGCGCTTCAGGGGGGCATCGGCGAGGGGATCGACTGGAGCACGCCCCTTCGGCCCGTGCTGTACGCGGCCACGCTGTTGGGGCAGGCCCAGATGATTCTGCTGGTGTCCATCCAAAACACCGAGATCATCCACATGATGACCATGATCGTGCCGGGGGTGCTGCTGCTGGTGGGCCTGATGGCGCTGAGCGCCCGGCTGTTCCTGCGCCCGGTCACCCAGCGGCTGACAGCCCAGCTTCAGCAGGTGCAGGCGCTGCTGGAAGGCACCCTGGACAGGGAGCAGATCGACCCCCAGGGCTATTACCCGGAGCTCAAGCCCACCATGGAAAACATCTGCCTGCTGATCGACCGCATGCGCTACGACCTGCAGCAAATCAGCGCCACCCAGGATATGCAGCGGGATTTTGTCAACAACACCTCCCACGAGCTGAAAAGCCCGCTGACCAGCATCCTGGGCTTTGCCGAGATGCTGGAGGAAAACGAGGATCTGCCGCCCCATAAAAAGGCGGAGTATTTGCAGTATATCCTCACCGATTCCAGGCGCATGCTGGCGGTCATTGAAAATATTCTGCTGCTGCAAAAGGAGGCCCCCCTGCCCGAAAACGACCTGCCCCCTGTGAACCTGCGCAAGGTCGCAGAGGAGGTGCGGCGCTCTTTGATGCCCCAGTGCGAGCCCAGGGGCATCCGTATTCTGGTCGAGGGCAGCCTGGGGGTGCGGGCGCTGGAGCAGGACATGTGGGAGCTGCTGCGCAACCTGATGAGCAACGCCGTGCGCTACGGCAAACAGGACGGCTGGGTAGAGGTGCGCATGCAGGAGGGCGCCCTGTCGGTCAGGGATGACGGCGTGGGCATTGCGGAGGAGCACCTGACCCGCATTTTTGAGAAGTTCTACCGGGTGGACAAGTCCCGCAACCGCGGCATGGGCGGCACAGGGCTGGGACTTTCCATCGTAGCCGGGCTGGTGAACCGCTATGGCGCCAGCATCCATGTGGACAGCACCCTGGGCGAGGGCACCTGCTTTACGGTGACCTTCCCCCCGGACAGATTGGAGGAGAGCAGCCAGTGAAAGCACACCGCCTGGGCGCAATGCTGCTGGCCCTGCTATTGCTGCTGGGCGGCTTCAGGCCAGCCGGCGCACAGGAGGAGCCGGAGGCCTGGCGCGCCGCTGTCAAGTGGGTGCCCGCCTCCGCCCTGCCCGTGGGCATGGAGGAGGACGGGGGCCTGTACCGCTTTGAGTTTGAGGACAGCCTGCGCAACATCCGCTATGAGGTGGAGCTGCACCGCGCCTTCCTGAGCCTGCACGAGGTGCGGATGACCGCGCTGAACCAGAAGGGCGCCCCTGCTGCCTCCCTGCCCCAGGCCCAGGTGGAGGCAGCCATCCTCAAAACCTATCCCAGCGCGGCCATCCAGGGCATTTATACCCGCAGCGCCGAAGGGCTGTGGCATTACCTGAGCTTTTTCACCCAGTTGGAGCTGGGCTATTTCTACCGCATGGGCTTTGACGCCGCCACGGGCGATCTGATGTACTACGTGCTGAAATCGGGCGCCCCCCAGGACACCGCCCTTGGCTTTTTCAATGTCGCCCAGGCGCTGGCCGTAGCCAGGGCACGGGCGGGGGACGGCGTGCTGACGGACCTTGATTTCTCTTTGCTGGATGACCAGTATGTGTACACCATCTCCCTCTATGGAGAGGGGCAGCAGCGCACGGTGCGGCTGAACGCCCAGAGCGGCGCCATCCTGGACGACACCAGCGCCCCCCTCGCCCTGGAGGAGAGCAAGCAAACCGCCGGCGTGCCCGCACAGCAGGCCAAAGAGCCCCAGCAGGCCCAGGCGCCCCAACAGCCCAAAGAACCCCAACCCAGCGGCACCGCCGCCCCCCGGCCCCCCAAACCGCAGCCGACCCCGGATGGGCCCGGGCCCGCCACGCCGCCCCCGGCCCCCACCGCGCCGCCGGTGACAGCACCCCCGGCTACCCCCAAACCCGCGCCCACCCCCGCCGATGACGACGACGATGATGACGACGACGATGATGACGACGATGATGATGACGACGACGACGACGATTGAACCTGAACGATGAAAATGACCCCGCCGCATGCAGAAGACGCGGCGGGGTCGTTTTGATCAAAGGAGGCTCCCTCTTACTGATGTAAAACTTTCATGCATCCAAAGCAGTGTGAGCTTTTGGTTCACTGTTAGGAGCAGATGAGGGAGGCGTAGTGGCGCTACGCCGACCGAGCAGCCGACACAGCAGGGAGGCAAAAGCGCCAGCGCGACGATGCGTTAAAGTGCGGAATCAGTATCAAATACTGGCTCGACGGATCAACGCTTATCCCGCTCTAAGTTCAGCCAAGCCCGGTCGCTGTCACTCAGCGTCAGCTCCCCGGCATGGACGTTGGAGCGCATCAATTCGGCATGGGAGGTGCTGACGATGGGAAACACATCCAACGGCTGTCCCAGCATCCAGGCCAGGGCGATCTCAGACACGGGCACGCCCATTTCCCCTGCGATCACCTCGGCCCGGGCCAGGCGCTTCAGGTTGTCATCGTTCACATAGCCCTTTAGGCCAAACTCGTCCATGACCTGGCGCATTTTTTCCGTTTCACCGCTGCGGAACCGACCGGAGAACAGGCCCCGGGCAAGGCTGGAATAGGCCAGCACGGTCATCTTGTTGGCAATGTACCACTCCCGCTCCTGCTGCGCCGCCTTGCCGGTCAGCGTGGTGCAGCCACCACCCCACACGTCGGTCAACTGCTCGGCCAGACCATAATGGGGGCTGGATACGGTAAAGGGCGTCAGCCCGTGCTCCCTGGCATAGGCGTTGGCCTCCTGCAGACGCGGCAGCGTCCAGTTGCTGACGCCCAGCAGGTTGATTTTGCCTTGCCGTTTCAGCTCGTTCAGCGCCTCCATGATGGGGCCCACTGGCTGAGTGGGGTCATCCCGGTGCAACAGGTAGATATCCACGGTGCTGACCCCCAGCTTGGCCAGGGAATCATGGGCATCGGACAGAATGTCATAGGGCGTCACCCGCTTGCGCCAGCGGTTGTGGTGGCCGCCCTTGGTCAGCAGGAACACCTTGCCCTGCAGCCCCCGCGCGGCCAGCCACTCGCCCACGGGCTCCTCGCCGTAGTGGGCGGAGCAGTCCAGCAGGTTGACGCCCATGGCATACACATCATCCAGCAGGGCGAAGGCCTTGTGAAGCGCCTCCTCAAAGCCGTCCTCCCCTTCGTGCAGGGAACGGGTGGCGCTGAAGAAGGCCGGATGTGCGGTGCCAAAGATAAAACGGGAAACGGGGCGGTCCAGCCCGGGAATGCTGCCGTACTTCATGATGATTGTCCTTTCTAACAAATGATCTGTATCCAGGGGGCGCCCAGGCCGGGCGACGGACCGGATTGCCTTCTACTTCTCCAGCGTCCACACGCATGGCCGCCCTGTTGATGCTTTTGCCTGATTGTAGCACACCGGGCGGCGATTGACTATTGCATGCCCTCTTGTTAGAATCGGCATCATCAAGGGAGGGAAGTGAGCGCGTGCCCAACCGGATCATGGCGAATATCGGATGCAGCCTGTCCACCAGCCATGCAGGCCGATACCGTAAACTGCATATTTTGCCCTGCGGCATCCTCATCGGCGTCCGTTCAGGCTCCGGCGCCCTGGCAGCATTCTGTCTTTGGGACAAACGCTGATGGCCTACTTTCACAGCCAGGCCCTGGTGCTGCGCCACGCGGATTACCGGGAGAACGACAGGGTGCTGAGCCTGCTCACCCCCCAGCGGGGGCGTGTGGAGGTGCTGTGTCGGGGCTGCCGCAAGCCGGGCAGCCCGCTGATGGCGGCCAGCCAGCGCTTCGCCTGGGGAGACTATGTGCTGTACAAGGGCAAGGGGCGGGAAATCGTGACGGGCTGCGCCATGAAGGACAGCTTCTATCCTCTCCGGCAGGATTATGACCGGCTGAGCTACGCGGCCATTTTGCTGGCGGCGGCGGATGCGGCCGCCCAGCCCGAGCAGCCCCAGGAACACCTGCTGATTTTGCTCACCCGCAGCCTGCACCGCCTGGCCTACAGCGATGTGGATCCCCGGTCGGTAACGGCAGCCTTTCTGCTGCATTTCGCCAGCCTGCAGGGCTACAAGCCCAGGCTGAACCACTGCGCCCTGTGCGGCCGCATCATGGAGGATCAGGAGGACGGCTGGCTGCACAGCCAGGCCGGGGGCTTGCTGTGCCGCGGCTGTTATCAGGGGCAGCAGGACGCCCAGCGGTTGGAGGGCCGGCAGATCATCTGGCTGCGCCAGGTGCTGCAGCAGGGCATCGACAAAACAGGGCCCGCTGTGACGCAGGCCCCTTTGCTACCGCTGAAGCGCTATGTGGAAAA
>JAAZBR010000080.1 GCA_012513735.1 Clostridiales bacterium
CAGCCGGTGGCCCGCGTCACGGCGGAGGACATGAAGGCCATGCGTACGCTGCTGATCTCCTCCTTCTCCCAGTTTTACGAGAAGCCCATGCCCGACCTGGCGGTGCGGGTAAACCTGAAGTAGTACCATATTATCAAACCCTCGTGCCTCGGCCTGATAGGCCGGGGCATTTGTGTTTGCCTGTGCCTGCCTTCTCTGCTATGATGGCTGTGTTGACAATTATTATACGAGCATTTCGCTTCGCGCCTGGGAGGGACGATATGACACATACGCAAACCGGCAAGGACCTCAAAACCCCGGAGCTGTTGCTGTTCGCCTGGGCGGATGTGTTCGGCGGCGGCGGGCAATCCATCCTGTCGGTGCTGTACCTGGTGTTTTGACCAACATTTTGCACATCCACCCGGCGTGGGCCGGGGCGGTGGTCATGATCTCCAAGGGGTGGGACGCGGTGAGCGACCCGATGATGGGCATCCTTTCGGACAACACGCGCGGCCGCTTTGGCCGGCGCAAGCCCTACCTGGTGCTGGGCGGCGCGCTGCTGATGGTGAGCATGGCGCTGCTGTGGCTGCCGGTGCGCTTTGAGGCGCACTGGGCGCGGTAGGGTACGTCACGGTGACCTACCTGCTGTACTCCACCGTGTCCACCATCATCGCGGTGCCCTACAGCTCCATGAGCACCGAGATCACGGGCGATTTTTCGCTGCGCAACCGGGTCAACATGGCGCGGCTGGTGTTTTCGCTGGTGGCGACCGCGCTGTGCACGCTGATCCCCACCATGCTGTTCGCCCGGCTGACGGCGGGCACGCTGTCGCTTCGGGATTTTTACCTCATCATCGTGCTGGGGTTTGGGGCGGCATTCGCGGTGCCCATCGTGCTGGCTGGGCTGCTGGCCAAGGAACGTGTGCCCTACGAGGCGGAAAGGGCCGCCTTCTCCCTGGGCACCTTCATGCGGCCGCTTAGGGTGCGGGCCTTCCGCCAGATGCTGGGGCTGTACCTGGCGCAGAGCATCACGCTGGACATCGTGTCCGCGGTGGTGCTGTACTACGGGCTGTACGTGGTGCCCGGCATCAGCGCCACGGTGTTTCTGGGCATCTTTCTGGGCATGCAGCTGCTGCTGTTCCCCGTGCTGATGAAGCTGGTGGACCGGGTGCCCAAGCCCCGGATCTACCGCTTTGGCCTGCCGCTATCTATGCTGGGGGCGGTGGGCATCGCGCTGTTCCCGGCGGGCGGGCAGCCGGTGGTGCTGTACATCATCGCGGGGCTGACTGCGCTGGGCTTTGCCGGCGCGCAGACAATGAGCTGGATCATGTTTCCCGATGTGGTGGATATCGGCGAGCTGTCGCTCAAGCAGCGCATCACCGGCTCCTTCAGCGGGGCGATGACCTTTGTACGCAAGGCCAGCTCGGCCATCGCCATCTTTCTGCTGGGCCTGGTGCTGAGCGCGGCGGGCTTCATCCGCCCAAGCGAGGCGGTGCCCGTGCCCATACAGCCCGAGGGCACGCAGCTGGCCATCCGGCTGGTCATTCTGCTGGCCTTTGTGCTGCTGATGGGCTTTGCCTGGTGGCTGGCCGGGCGCTATGCCCTCAGCCCCCAGCTGTCCCGCCGGGTGAAGGCGCTGCTGGAGGGCAAAAAGCAAGGCGGCCTGAGCGCGGAGGAATTGGCCGAAGAGCAGGACATCCTGCGCAGGCTGGGGTAGCGCGATGGGCAGCATCAAAAGCGCCATCGTCATCGGCAAATCAGATAGGCGCCAGCTGGTTGATTCCTTTACAACGGCGGCATTTTTGAGTATCCTGTAGGCAGACAGACAGGCCATATCACGCGGCGCGCGGTGGCGGCCGCATCAAGGAGGGACTATGCAGATACAGGGCAGGGCCATGGCGGGCACGCTGGAATCCAACGACGTGATGGTCACCGTATCCCCGGCCGAGGGGCTGGAGGTGCAGGTGGCATCCATCGTGCTCAATCAGTTTGGCAAGG
>JAAZBR010000081.1 GCA_012513735.1 Clostridiales bacterium
ATGATGCCGGTATGCCCCACCATGTCGCAGTTGGCGAAGTTCAGGATCATCACATCATACTTACCCGATTCAATGGCGTCCAGCGCCTTCTGGGTCACCTCGGGCGCCGACATTTCGGGCTTCAGGTCGAAGGTGGCCACCTTGCTGGAAGGCACCAGAATGCGGTCCTCCCCGGGGTTGGGCGGCTCCACCCCACCGTTGAAGAAGAAGGTGACATGGGCATATTTCTGGGTCTCCGCAATGTGAAGCTGGGTCAGCCCCAGGCTGGACAGGTATTCGCCCAGGGTATTGTCCAGGTTCTCCGGCGGGTTGACAATGCGCAGGCCAGTGAAGGTTTCATCGTATTGAGTCATGGTGACAAACTGGGTGGGGATGAAGCCGCGGGCGCGTTCAAAGCCTGTAAAATCCTGCTGAATAAAGGCCCGGGTCAACTGCCGCGCCCGGTCCGGCCGGAAGTTAAAGAAAATGATGCTGTCCAGGGGCTGCACACTGGTCAGGGGCAGACCATCCTGCATGACCACGGTGGGCAGCACAAACTCATCGGTCTGCCCCTTGTCATAGCTTTGCTGCACCGCCTGGACGGCGCTGTCCGCGGGCACGCCCTGGCCCATGGCGATGGCATCATAACCCAGTTGGATGCGGGGCCAGATGTTGTCCCTGTCCATGCCGTAGTAACGGCCCTGGACGGTGGCGATTTTGCCCACACCGATCTTAGCGATTTCCGCTTCCAGCTCCTTCACGAAGCCCAGGCCGCTGGTGGGCGGGGTATCGCGCCCGTCCAGCAGCACATGCACGTACACCTTGGTCAGGCCACGGCCCTGCGCCATACGCAGCAGGGCATACAGGTGGGTGTTGTGGCTGTGCACGCCGCCATCGGACAGCAGGCCGATCAGGTGCAGGGACTTGTCCTGGGTGCAAGCGCTGTCCATGGCCCAAATCAGGGGCTCTTTCTTGAACAGCTCGCCATCCTGAATATCCTTGGTGATGCGGGTCAACTCTTGATACACGATGCGGCCGGCTCCGATGTTCAGGTGGCCCACTTCGCTGTTGCCCATCTGCCCGTCGGGCAGACCCACATCCATGCCGCTGGCCCCCAGCAGCGTGTTGGGGTAGAGCGCACGCAGCCTGTCCACATTGGGGGTACCGGCTGCCAGAATGGCATTGCCCTCAGACTTGGGGTTGATGCCAAAGCCATCCATAATAATCAGCGCGGTCATCTTCCTATCCATGAAAACTCCTTCTTCTGGGTGCCGGAGAACATGAGCAGTTTTCAGGAGGACGGGGCGCCCCGAAAGCACCCCGTCAGTCCCTGTAGTCTCCAGGCTTACTTGTTAAAACCGACCACCTTAGCGAAGTCCTCCGCCTTCAGGGAGGCGCCGCCAATCAGGCCACCGTCGATCTCCGGCTGGGCCATCAGGCCCTTGACATTCTTGGGGTTCATGCTACCGCCGTACTGGATGCGCACGCGGTTGGCCGCGGCACGGCCATACTTGCCGGCGATGGCCTTGCGGATGACGCCAATGGTCTCATTGGCCTGCTCGTCGGTGGCCGTGAGGCCGGTGCCAATGGCCCAGACCGGCTCGTAGGCCACCACCACCTTGGCCACCTCCTTGGCGTCAAGCCCCTGGAGGGCGATCAGCGTCTGGTAGGTTACCAGCGCGTCGGTGTAGCCTGCTTCCCGCTGTTCCTTGCGCTCGCCCACGCAGATGATGGGGGTCAGCCCGGCCTTCACCGCTGCCAGCACCCGCTGGTTTACGGTTTCGTCCGTCTCGCCAAAGTACTGACGGCGCTCGCTGTGGCCGATGATCACATAGTCCACCTTGGCTTCCTTTAGCATGGCGGCGCTGATCTCACCGGTGTAGGCACCGGACTCCTTGAAATGGACGTTCTGGGCGCCCACCTTGATCTTGGAGCCCTTCACCGCCTGCACAGCGGCGGGAATGTCAATGGCAGGCACACAGACAACCACGGTGGCGTCAGCATCTGCCACCAGGGGCTTCAGCTCCGCAATCAACTGAGCGGCCTGCTTGGGGGTGTTGTTCATCTTCCAGTTTCCGGCAATAATGGGGGTGCGCATGGTGCTCTCCTTTACGGTATTCTATTGGGGAGGCCCAGGGGCCTCCAGGATGGGTTGTTATTTGTCGTTGAGGGCAGCCACGCCGGGCAGCACAAGCCCCTCCAGATACTCCAGGGATGCGCCGCCGCCGGTGGAGATGTGGCTGATTTTATCGCCAAAGCCCATCTGCACGACCGCCGCCGCGCTGTCGCCGCCGCCCACGATGGTGGTGGCGCTGCTATCCGCCATGGCCTGGGCCACGGCCCTGGTGCCGGCCGCAAACTTGTCCATCTCAAAGGCGCCCATGGGGCCGTTCCACACGACGGTCTTGGCGCTGCGCACCGCATCGGCGAAGGCCTTGGCCGCCTTGGGCCCGATGTCCAGGCCCATCCAGCCCTCGGGGATGCTGCCGGAGGGAACGACCTGGGTGTTGGCGTCATTGCTGAAGGCATCAGCCGCCACGCTGTCTTCGGGCAGCAGCAGCTTGACGCCCTTCTGCCGGGCTTTCTCGATCATTTCCTTGGCATAGTCCACCTTGTCGGCCTCCAGCAGGGACTTGCCGATCTGGCCGCCCCGGGCCTTTTCAAAGGTGTAGGCCATGCCGCCACCGATGATCAGCACATCCACCTTCTCCAGCAGGTTGTTGATGACGCCGATTTTATCGGACACCTTGGCGCCACCCAGAATGGCCACGAAGGGACGGTCCGGATCCTCCAGCGCCTTACCCAGGAACTTCAGCTCTTTCTCAATCAGGAAGCCGCTGACAGCGGGAAGATAGTGGGCCGCCCCCTCGGTGGAGGCATGGGCCCGGTGGGCGGTGCCAAAGGCATCGTTGACATACACGTCGCCGTAGCTGGCCAGCTTCTTGGCAAAGTCCGGGTCGTTTTTTTCTTCTTCCTTGTGGAAACGCAGGTTCTCCAGCAGGCAGACCTCGCCGGGCTGCAAAGAGGCCACCACGGCGTCGGCATCCGGGCCGATGACATCCTTGGCCATCTTGACCGGCTGATGCAGCAGCTCGGACAGGCGCTGGGCGGCGGGGGCCAGGGAGTACTTCATGTTGAACTCACCCTTGGGCCGTCCCAGGTGACTGCACAGCACTACCCTGGCCTTCTGCTCCACCAGATAGCGGATGGTGGGCAGCACGCCTACGATGCGGCTGTCATCGGTGATCTTCTTATTCTCGTCCTGGGGCACATTAAAGTCCACGCGCACAAGCACGCGCTTCTGGTTCAGGTCGATGTCCCGGATGGTCTTTTTCATGGCTGCGTCTCCTTTATATCAATCAATAGACATATGTTCCCGCCGGGCACACAGGCCTTCCGGCACCATAGCCCAACAGGATATAGTATACCCCAAAGCAACCGGTATGAACAAGCTTTTCGGCAAATGAATCACATTACGGAATCCAGGTGCGGAATCCGGAGGAAGACCCGGCCCGGGGCAGCGCATTCCCCTGCGTTCCGTGTCAATCCATCCGTTCGCTCAGCTGTTTGCCGCCCAGCAGGTGAAAGTGCAGGTGCTGCACGCTCTGGCAGGCATGGGGACCGCAGTTGGACAGCAGGCGGTAACCGCTTTCCCCCACCCCCTCCTGGGCTGCAATCTGGCGGGCCGCATGCAGGCAGGCGCTCAGCTCCTGATCGGGCAGGGCCCCGGTATCATTCAGGCCCGTCACATGGCGCTTGGGTACGATCAGCACATGCACCGGCGCCTGGGGGTTGATGTCACGAAAGGCATAGCAATACGCATCCTCCCACACCTTCTGGCTGGGGATTTCCCCTGCGATGATCTTGCAAAACAGGCAGTTGTCAGACATATTTCTCCCTCACTTGTCGCTGGGC